>NZ_QZEG01000082.1:0-8328 GCF_009917605.1 Anaerotruncus sp. 1XD42-93
GTCTGGGGGCGCGGGGTTCTTTAAGGGGCGTCGCCCCTTAAATGCACTTTTGGTTCCTTTTCGTGCATCCGAAAAGGGACCCGCCGCGCGGGGGCGGACACCCCGCATCCTCCGCCGCTGACAAGCGGCACACCTCTTAAAAAAGGCAAGGTACTGCGCAGCTGTACAAAGAAGTAAAGTGCACCGCTGCACAAAAAAGCAACAGACGTATCAAACGAGGGACAGGAGACGAGACGTGTATACAATCAAGACCTATCTGATGGCGCAAACGCTGGAGGAAGCGTACAGTGCGCTGCAAAAGAACAAATCGAATGTGATTCTGGGCGGCTGCGGATGGCTGAAGATGACGCGCAAACGCTTCTGGACAGGGATCGACCTCAGCGGGCTGGGGTTGGACCGGATTGAGCAGCGGGACGGATGGCTGGAGATCGGCGCGATGGTGACCCTGCGGCAGCTCGAGACCGATCCGGCGCTGCGCGGCCTGTTCGGGGGGATCCTGCCGCGGTCGGTCGAACGGATCGTGGGGGTGCAGTTCCGCAGCTGCGCAACCGTTGGGGGCAGTGTCTGGATGCGGGCGGGGTTCTCCGACCTGCTGACCGCCCTTTCGGTGCTTGACACCGAGGTCGAGCTGTACCACGCGGGCCGGATGCCGCTGGAAGCCTTTTTCGCGCTGCCCCGGAACCGGGAGGCGCGGGACATCCTGACCGGCATCAGGATCCGGCTGGACGGCCGGGACGCGGCCTGCTCTTCGATGCGCAATACAGCCACCGATTTCCCGGTCGTGGGGGCGGCGGTCTCCAGATGCGGCCCCGGCTGGTCGGTCGCGGTTGGGGCGCGCCCGATGCGCGCGGTGCGGGTGCCCGAAGCGGAAGCCGCGCTTGCCGCCGGGGATTTGCAGGCAGCGTCCCGGGCCGTAGAGGCGCTCGGCTACGCGGGCAACCTGCGCGGTTCGGCGGATTACCGCCGCAAGGTGGCACAGGTGCTGGTCCGGCGGGCGGCTGAAGAGATTCTGCATCGGGAGGGGAAACAATGAGGATCAAACTGACTGTAAATGGCAGGCAGTTCGACAGGCACGTCCCCGCGGATATGATGCTGCTCGACTTTCTGCGTGAACAGGGATTCGTCAGCGTCAAGCGGGGCTGCGAAACCTCCAACTGCGGCCTGTGCACCGTCTGGGTGGACGAGCACCCGGTGCTTTCCTGCACCTATCCGGCCGCCCGGGCGGAGGGGAAACGGGTCACCACCATCGAAGGGGTGACCCCCGAGGCCGAGGAGTTCGGACGGTTCCTCGCGGCGCGCGGCGCCGAACAGTGCGGGTTTTGCAGCCCGGGGCTGGTCATGACCGTCCTCGCCATGCGCCGGGAGCTGCGCAACCCGGATGAACAGCAGGTCCGCGCCTATCTCGCGGGCAACCTCTGCCGCTGTTCCGGCTATACCTCCCAGCTCGCCGCGGTGATGTCCTTCCTGAAAGGGGGAGACCGATGAACGCAGTCAACCGCAGAATCCCCAAGCTGGATGCACGCGCCCTCACCACCGGCAAGGGGGTCTATACCGATGACCTCATCCCGCCCGGCGCGCTGACCGTCAAGGTGCTGCGCAGCCCGCACCCGTTCGCGCGGGTCATGGCGGTCCGGGCCGACGCTGCCCGGCGCCTCAACGGGATTGCCTGTGTGCTCACTGCCGACGACCTCCCGAAAATCCGGTTTACACAGGCGGGCCAGAGCTACCCCGAGCCAAGCCCCTACGACCGGTATATCCTCGAAGACCTCGTGCGGTATGTGGGGGACCCGGTTGCGATCGTGGCGGGCGAAAGCGAGCAGGTCGTGGACCAGGCGCTGCGGATGATCCGGGTGGACTATCAGCAGCTGGACCCGGTGCTCGACTACGAAACCGCGCTGGATCATCCCTCGGTGGTTCACCCGGAGCAGGACTATTTCAACAATTTCCCGGTCGGCGGGGACCCGCAGCGCAACCTCGTGGCATCGGGGGAACGGTCGGGCGGCGACCTCGAACAGGTTTTTTCGGAATGCGACGTGGTGGTTGAGGAGACGTTCCACACCAAAGCGGTGGCACAGGCGATGATGGAGACGTTCCGGACCTACACCTGGCTGGACCACAACAACCGGCTGAACGTGCTGACCTCCACCCAGATCCCGTTCCACTGCCGGCGGCAGATCGCGCGGGCGCTGGGCATCCCGCAGAGCCGGGTCCGGGTCGTCAAGCCGCGGATCGGCGGCGGGTTCGGGGCCAAACAGACGATGTGCAGCGAGCTGTTTCCGGCGGTGGTCACGATGAAAACCGGCAGGCCCGCCCGGATGGTATTTACCCGGCAGGAGAGCTTTACCGGGTCGAACAGCCGCCACGAGATGCGGGTGACCGTCCGGATGGGTGCGGACAAGGACGGCCGGGTCCGCGCCATCGACATGTACGCGCTTTCCAACCAGGGCGCTTACGGCGAGCATGGCCCCACCACGATCGGGCTGGTAGGGGGGAAGTCGATCGCCCTTTACACCCCCGAGGCGTTCCGGTTCCGGTACGACGTGGTTTATACCAATACGATGGGCGCGGGCGCGTTCCGCGGCTACGGCGCGACACAGGGCTGTTTCGCGCTCGAATCGCTGGCCAACCGCCTGGCCGGCCGGCTCAGGATCGACCCGGTAGAGCTGCGGCTGCGCAACATCCCCAAGGTGGGCGACCCGATGGAGGCGTACGGGGATGGCGCGCTCGCCAGCAGCCGGCTGGAGGACTGTATCCGGCGGGGCAGGGAGCTGATCGGCTGGGAGGAGAAGTTCCCGTCGGTGCGGGTGGACGGCCACACGGTGCGCGGGGTCGGGATGGCAATCAGTATGCAGGGGTCGGGCATCGCCAATATCGATACCTGTTCCGCTGTGATCCGCCTGAACGACAACGGGTTCTATACCCTGATGATCGGCGCAACCGATATGGGCACCGGCTGTGACACCATCCTTGCACAGATGGCGGCTGAGGTGCTGCACTGCCCGGTCAGCCGGGTCACCGTTGACGGGGTGGACACCGACCATTCCCCCTTCGACAAGGGGTCGTACGCCTCCGGCACCACCTATCTTACCGGGATGGCGGTGGTCAAGGCGAGCACCAAACTTGCGGCGGAAATCCGTCAGCAGGGCGCCAACCGGCTGGGCGTGCCGGTGCTACAGGTGATGTTCGATGGCGAGCAGGTCGTCTCCAAGACCGACCCCGACCTCAAAATCTCACTCTCCGACCTCGCGCAACAGCTGGTCGTCGGCGACGGGGAGTGGCTCCAGTGCACCGCCACCCATTCCAGCCCGGTTTCCCCGCCGCCGCTCATGGCCGGTTTTGCGGAGGTCGAGGTCGATACCGAAACTGGTAAAGTCTCGGTGGTGGATTATGTCGCGGTTGTCGACTGCGGTACGGTCGTCAATCCCAACCTTGCCACCGTCCAGACACAGGGCGGCGTTGCACAGGGGATCGGCATGGCGCTCTGGGAGGATATCCAGTACAACGCTCATGGACGGATGCTCAATGACTCGTTTATGCAGTACAAAATCCCCTCCCGCCTCGACCTTCCCGACATCCGTGTCGAGTTCATGCCCAGCTACGAGCCAACCGGCCCGTTCGGCGCAAAGTCGATCGGCGAAATCGTTATCAATACCCCCGGGCCCGCCATCGCTGCCGCGGTCGCCAATGCTGTCGGGGTCTGGTGCAGCGAGCTGCCGATCAAACCAGAGATGTTGATTTAGAAAAGGAGGGGGGTCTTCCCCTCCTTTTTCTCCCCCTTTTTTGAATAGGTGTGCCGCCTTCCGGCGGCAGGGGATGCGGGGAATCCGCCCCCGCGCGGCGGGTCCCTTTTCGAATGCACGAAAAGGGACCAAAAGTGCATTCAAGGGGCGACGCCCCTTAAAAAACCCCGCGCCCCCAGACAAGCGCTCATGCTCAGGGCTGATTTGCACCCTTGGATGCCCCCAGACGATGGCGGGGGATGTACAGCGGTGCTGTACCTTACCTTTTTTGAGAAGTGTGCCGCAAGCGGCAGAGGATGCCCGGTCCCGTCCGGGCGGACGGCTTGTTTTTTGCTTGTGCAAAAAGCAAGGTAAAAAGCACACATAAGGGGGTATCCCCCTTATGGAACCCCCGGAAGGGTGCCCGCCTTTGGCTGGGTGGAAAAGACACGCATGTCACAGCCCGCCTCAACCTGTTTTTTGTCCAGACCGGCCCTGTCCGCTCGCCCCAGGCTGTGCCGCAAAACCCCACTACACAGTGCTCGATCGGGCCGAGCTCCCCAGCAAGCCTTGTGCGCCGATCGGTTCAAACGCTGTGAAGAGGCGCCTTGTGGCCCGGCTTAGGCCAAGTGGGCAAAGCCTTGCCATTATTCTCTCATGGAAAAGTGTTCCAGTCAATCAAAAAAGGACGCTTGACAGCGTCCAGATTACAGTATATAATAAACATAAAGAAAGGTGCTGCCGGCAGACGGTCAGCCCCTTTGAGTGTGCAGAAATAACCGCGTCACTTTGTGAGGGTGGCGGTTATTTCTTTTTTGTTGCGTCTAACACAAGAGCAACAACGCCCAGAATTACCAGGCAGAACTGGAACAGCTCCGCATATGTAACCATAAGCATCACCCCCTTTCTTCAAGGGGGGCCAACCGCCTGCAACCGAATGTGGCAGCACCTTGTCCTTATTCTACCATGTGATGTAATGTATAAAGGGTGGTTTCACCAGGCCACTACATTACATTGACTGCGGTTCATTTGTGGTAGAATGACATAGGCTGGAAAGGCGGTGATCGACCAGCAGGAGGGAACCGAAGGGGGGAGCGTCCGGGGATGACCTGGGCGCTCCGTTCTCTTTGTCGGCCCTCTGCTAAGAGCGCACTTACTCACCACTCGGAAGCGGGCGGTGGTACTGCCTCCGGCAGCCGTGCACTCTCCGAGGTAGGCCGGGCGTCCCATCTCTGCCCAGTATGGACAGGCCAGCAGACGCCATCGGCGGTTTGTGCATCGGGCGGAGCTGCACCGATGCACCGGGGGCTTGGGGGCCATCAGCCCCCAACAAGCTGCGCCGGGTATATACCGGGGCATTGCTTGCTACTACTATCAGCACCTGTAAATGAGGGTTGAATGTCATTCCCATTGGTGGTATACTTGGCTTGTGACAAATCGGTATTTGCATGGAGGTATCTTCAAGTGAAAAAATATGAGTATAAAGTACTAACAATCGCAACTGCTTTAGCTGTAAGTACAAAGCAATATGAAAAGGTTGCGCAGGAGTTTGAAACACAATTAAATGAATTGGGAGCTGATGGTTGGGAACTTGTTCAGCGCATGGATGGTTTCTTTTTTCTAAAAAAGGAAATTGAATAAATTCCAGTTTATCGCGGGGACTTCATCTTTTGGGTGAAATCCCCCTTGACAAATGTTCTCTTGGGAGAGCGTTCCAGTCAATCAAAAAGGAGGGGATTTTCCCCTCCTTTTACCAATTACCAATAGATGCGTACGCCGCTGATGGTGCGGCCTTCCTTGACGATCTCGTATTTGGCGATATATTTCATGTCGACAAAATGTTTGAGCACGATTTCGGTATAATCGCGGATGCGTTTTTTGCGTTTTTTATCCGAGTCGATGTCGCCCAGCTCGCGGTAGATCGACTCAAAAAGAATCTTGTCGCGCATGACCTTGTTGTTCTGGTTTTTCATGGCCTCGATACGCATGAGCAGGTAGGTTTTGAGGGGGATTGTGGTGGCGTTGTTGTTGAGGGGGGCTTTGAGCAGGTCGATCGAGACGGTGGTGATCTGGTTTTTCATCTTGGCATAGCTGTGCAGGGGCGGGGTGTCTATGATCTGGTACATCTCGCTGCGCTTGCCGTTGACAACGCCGGTATACTTGTTGAGCGGGAGGAGGTAGCCGTCGATCGTGAACGAATCCACCTCATCCTCCCCGCCAATCCGGCGCTCGATCATGTGCGCCTTGATCTCCTCGGTCAGGTCGATGTTGATCGACAGCCGCCGCATAACGTCCAGCTTGGCTTTGATATCCTCGACCAGCCCATCGTCAACGGTGGGGTTTTCCTTACCGGTCATCGCGTGGTAGAGCATCGGGATGGTAAAGCTCGAGTTGCCGCTCTCGAGGATCGAGATAACCCCGTTGATGATGCTTTTGTCGTAGTTGGTGAGCTGGAAGTTGCCGTCAATCTTCATGTGCTCGGGGCTGTCGAGGGTAACCGCAGTCTGAATCGTGAGGTTTTTGCGGCGGGAAACGGTCACCTCGTTGAACTCCTTGAGCTGGGTCAGCTTATTGGTGATCGGGTCGATCGGCATGACGTAGTTTTTCGGCCGGATCGCCTGGATTGCGGGCGCGACCGATGCCAGCAGGCTGATTTCGGGCGCGACTTCCGGTTCAATCTGCAAGAGGGCTTCGGTTTCCTCGCTGGTGACCCCGCCCATCAGGATCAGGAACCGGCGGACGTCCTCGGGGATCTGCCCCAGGAATTTGTAATATTCGCCGGTCACCGCAATGACTTCCTGCATCGCCTGGTTGAGGTCCTGCTCCGAGATGCCCGGGCTGGTCATCCGTTCGTTGCACATCTGGGTCCGGGAGAGCAGCTCGCTGCATTCGTTCATCAGGTCCGCGATCCGGCCGCGCCCATACTTCTCGAGCAGCTGCGGGAGCAGTTCGGAGAGGACGCCGGTATAATCTACGGGGGCGGGGGGCTTGACATTGTTGGTGCTCATCATCTTAACCTCGTCTTTCGATAGAAACAGAGCCGCCGGATGGCGGTTGCAGCGGCAGCCATACAGGAACATGCCGGGCAGTGCAAATGTCATAGATACAACCCCTTTCACCCAGGGGTGCAAAAGGGGGAAAGGTGTATCTTTTCTGCACAAAACAGGCGCAGAGCCAAACAGGAAATTTCAGCAGCCTTTCCTGCGGCGCGATTGATGCGGCAAAGCACTCTTTTGAGGTGGTTTGCCAGGAAGCGGCGGGGGCTGTGCGGTCAGAGAAGCCGTTCCAGAAACGCTTTGGCCAGTCCGAACCACTCCCGCACCCAGTAGGAAGGGGCGAGGCCCCACGGGGATTTCGCGGGGAGGGCGCCCGCGGAGAGCTGGCAATCTGTGGCATAAACCGAAGCGCGCAGCTGGTGGAACCCATCAGAGGCGACCGCAAGGGAAGGGGATAGGCCATTTTCCGCAATGATCTGCGCGGTGAAAGCGATATTTTCGCCGGTGTCAGCAGAGCGGTCCTCCAGATAGATGCGGCTTTCGTCGATGCCATGCGCAACCAGCCAGTGCTGCATGACCGCCGCTTCGCTGTAGGGGCCGCCATCGTTGCGTCCGCCCGAGCAGACCACCACAGACTGTGGATGGTCGTCCAGCCAGTTTTGCGCGGCCTGAAGCCGGTATGCAAGCATGGTGGACGGGCGGTCGCCGATCACCTGACAGCCGAGCACCACTACGGTGGCGTCCGGGGCAGGGGGCGAAAACCATGCGGCGCGGACCATAAACACCGAAGCGGCGCCGCCGAAGCAGGCGAGCAGGGCAAGCATCAGGCAGAGCAGGGTACGCAGCCTGCGCCACCAGAGCGGCGTATAAACCGGCCTGCGGGGGTCGGAGGGAGTGTAAAAACGCCGGGGGATCCGGTAAGGCCCACCGTCAAACCGGTCCCAAAGCAGGCTCACCGCCAGCAGCGCGGCACCCGCAGCGCAGAGGACAAAAGTACCGGTATGGACCACCCCGAATGGCAGCGGGGCCAGGCCGAAAAAAAGAAGCGGGAGCGCGGCAGCCGCACCGGCTGTCCGCGGGAAGTTTGCTTTTGCCATATACAACCGCCTCCCGATGATTTGTTGACATGGAAGCATCCCGCTCCGTTTCCCCGGCCTGCGGCAGTCCCGCCGCAAGGGTACGGTAGCCGCTCTGCCCCATGGCCGCGCGGCTCTTCAGCAGGTTTTATCCGCTGGCGTGTTTCTGTCCGCCGCTGAAAACAGGCGTCTGCTTTTCAGTGGGTCGGCTGTATCCCATTTTCCCACGATTTCGCTGCTTTGTCAATCCACCAGGGGTAAAATGTGTGTGCAGCTGCGCGGCACGTTGCCTTTTTTGTGCAGCTGCGCGGCACGTTGCCTTTTTTGTGCAGCTGCGCAGCACCTTGCCTTTTTGATCAGTGTGCCGCGAACGGCAGAGGATGCCCGGTCCCGTCCGGGGTAGTGGCTCTTTTTGTGCAGCTGCGCAGCACCTTGCCTTTTTAAGAGGTGTGCCGTAAGCGGCACAGGATGCCCGGTCCCGTCCGGGCGGACGGCTTGTTTTTTGCTTGTGCAAAAAGCAAGGTAAAAAGCACACAT
>NZ_QZEG01000083.1:0-8090 GCF_009917605.1 Anaerotruncus sp. 1XD42-93
CCAAAGGGGACGTTGCCCACCGCCAGGTCAAAGAAATCGTCCGGGTGGTCGGTGCGCTCAAAGCCGTCTACCGTTATATCCGCCTTTTGGTAAAGCTGTTTTGCGATGCGCCCGGTCAGGTCGTCCAGTTCCACACCATATAACTTTGCCGCTGCCAGTTTTTCCGGCAGCATCCCGAAAAAGTTCCCGATGCCCATAGACGGCTCCAGAACCGTCCCCGGCGTAAAGTCCATCTGTTCCACCGCGTTGTAGATTGCCTGGATGACGGTGGGGCTGGTGTAGTGGGCATTGAGAACCGTGCTTTGTGCAGACTGGTACTCCGCAGGGGTGAGCAGTTCTTTCAGTTCGGCGTATTCCTTTGCCCACCTGGGGTCGTTTGGCTCAAAGGCGTGGGAAATGCCGCCCCAGCCCACATAGCGGGATAAAATGGTCTGTTCTTCCGGTGTGGCAAGGCGGTTTTCGGCTTCAATCTGTTTCAGGGTGCGGATGGCTTCCACGTTGTACTGGTACTTGGTTTTTTCGCCGCCCACGCCTAAGTTTTCATCGGTAATGTGGAAGTTATGGCGCTCCGGCTGGGAGCGCAGGGGCTGTAAAATAATCTCGCTGGGGAATACCCTGCCGCCTACTTCTTCCTGGGCGCGGCGGCGGGCCTGCTTCTGCGCCGGGGTTTCGGTAATCTGCCCGCCGTCAATCTCCATCGGCTCCGGCGCGGCTTCTGCCTGCTGTTCCAGCCGTCTTTCCGCTTCGGAGGATAGAGAAATCAGGTCGTTAAAATCAAGGGCTGTCAGTTCGTTGTCAATCAGTTCCCGCAGGCTGTCATAGTCCCGCCTTTCCACACATACGCCCTCTACAAGCTGGGTAACGCTGAAATGCACCAAATCCACATTGACCTGGATTTCCAGTTCCTCGTCTGTAATCGTGGTATAGGCAATCCCGATATGCTCCAAGTCGGAGAAATCCACATCATCGCTGCCGTATTCCGAATAGGCAAACTGTTCAATAAGCTGCTTTGCCGTGTCTAAATCGGAGGTTTGGGGCTGTTCCGGCTCCTGCGCTGGCTGGGGTTCTGTCTTGGCGGGCGCGTCCGGGTTCCGGGTAAAGGTCTGCTGTTCCCGTTCCTCCACAAACTGCCGCACAAAGGGGATGCTTTCGCTGCGGAAAATAGGGAACCAGCCCCGCAGTTCCATATCTTGCAGGCTGACGGTTCCGGCATTATAGTCCACGCTGTCAATCTTCATGCGCCGCCCGTCAATGGTCAGTTCCATGCCAATGGGGATATAATCCGCCGCGCTGCGATCCTTGATGATTTCATAGGGCGCATCCTTGCCGCGCTCTGCGTCAGGCCGCGCCAGCACCACGCTTTTGCCATGTTCCAGCAGCTTTTTAAGGACAGACTGCCAGCCAGCCGCGCCGGTGACGGAAACTGTACCCAAATCGGGGATTTCGCGGGTGACGGTTTTTCTTCCCAGGGCAGGCGCGGCTTCTTCTGCGTCCGTGCCGTAAAAGAGGATGGTTTCCCCCACCTGGACGCCTACCAATTTGTCAGGATATTGGGCTTTCAGGTTCAAATATTCCTCCACGTTGGGCGTAAGGTTCGGCTCGTCTGCGGCGGCTGTTTCAGGGGTTTCCTGCGTCTGCTCTGCACCCGCGTCGGTGGTTTTTTCGCCCTCCTCCGGCGTAGGGAATGGTACGATATTGCCGCCTGCGGTTTCCGGCTCCGAATTGTCCGCAGCAGGCGCGTCCTGCGCCTTTATCGGCTCTGGCTCTTGCTCCCTGGCCTGCTCCGGTTCCTGCATCCGTTCCGGCTTCTGCGGCGGGGTGGAAAATACCGGCGTGTCTTGTGTAGCGGAAACAGACATTTCACTGGTAGCGGCGATTTTCTGGATTTCTTCCCGGATTTCCTCCGGCAAATCCTTGTCATAAAAGGTTACAGTGCGGTCGGGGTCGATGTGGGCAACCGTCTTGTAGTCGCCGCGTACTTCCTCCAAACGGTTCCAGACCGTCAGGCCGTTGCCCATGTGTCCGTAGCCCAAGTCATACCGGGCGGCTGGGGGTTCCGGTTCCGTATTTGTGGCAGCTTCAGATATATCCGGCTCCGTGTTTGCGGCTGTTTCCGGTGTGGCTGGCTCTGCCTGCGGCTGTTGCAGTTCTGGTACAGTGGGCGCGGCGGGGTCAGACAGAAGCCCGAACATATCCAGGGTAAGCTGCTGTTCCTCATTTTCCTCCCGTGGGGCGGGCTTTTTCTTTCGTGAGAGGGCTTTTGCCGCCGCTGCAAGACTGCCGGCGGGTTCTTCCGTATGCCCGCCGGCGCTTTCCTTTTCTTTCTGTTTTTGCTCCTGCCTTTTCTGGCGTTCCTCCTGCAAGACAGCTTCGGGCAGAGGGGTGAACAAGGAATATTCGCCCCGCAGATACGCGCCCATATCCCGGAGTGACGGTTCCATCAGCTTGTAGGCGCGGTTGTCCGGGGATACCATTGCCAGCGCCTTGACCATCTGCTCGTAGTGCGCCGCGCATTGCTGCGGGTCGTCCAGAAGCGGTCGGAACATCTTTTTTGGCGCGTCTACGTCCCATTCGTGGGGGATTTTTTTGTCCGTGTCGTTAGGGTCGTAGTATTGGAACACATACAGGCTCCTGGCAAGCCGCATCTTTTCGTATTCCGGCAGATATGCCTTTTCCTTGCGGTTCAGATACCGGTCTGCTTTGATTAGTCCGGCAATCCGCTTTTGTACCTGCGTCCAGTTCAGCGTGACCGTATCGTAGTTGCCCTCAGAAAAATCGTCGGCGCGGGACAGCTTGATGCCCTTGCCGTCGTGCCATTCGTCAAACCCAATGTAGCCATGCCCGCCGATGCCGTATTCATTTTTCAGGAAAGCAATACATTCCTTTGCATCATGCCCCTGCATGAAGTAGGAGTAGATGCGGAATTTTCCCTCGGAAACACCGGAGCCGCCGGTGAGCTGGCGGGTGATTTCATCCTCGGTGACAAATGCGCCACGGGCAGGGGAGAAGCCCTCTACCGCCTGAAAAGCCGTCACCGGTTTATCTATATCGGTCAGGCGGGTATATAATTCATGGGGCGGTATCTGCTGGCGGAACCGTAACAGTTCCGGGTTCCGCTGATTGGCGTTTGCAAACTGCCAGACCTCCTGCGCGATTCTGGCGCGTTCTGACGGGTCTTTTAAGAGCGCGGCAATCTTTTTCGTGCTGTCCGGGAAACCGCCGTAGAGCGCGTCAATGGTGGGCATAAAGCCCTTTTCCCGCGCTTCGTCGCTGAAATTCTGGCGCAGATACCACAGCTTTTCAGACAGTTCCCGAAACTCGTTGTCCCGCGCCGCGTCGATTTTGTCCTGGCTGGCAAACTGGCCGTCTTTCAGAAGCTGGCCAATCTGCGCCGCTGCCTGCTTCCATGTGACGAGGGAACCGCCCCCGGCAGAACGCCCCGGCGCGATGTGGATGCCGCTCTGACTGAACCACAAAGAATACTCATGCCCCGCGATATTAAGCCCTTTGCCGCCGGTGCGGTATTCCTTTTGCAGAAAATCGGCGGCAAGCTGTTCCGGCGGGTCTTTCTGGAAAAAGGCCACGATACGCAAAATACTGTTCCGCTCATTGCCGCCGCTGGTGAGGGCGCGCCCGATAACGGCATCCGTCACTTTTCCGGCGGAAACTATGGGGCGGAGTTCCTGCTCGGTTTTCTGCACATGGGCAATGGTTTCAATCTGCTGTTCCACGGTGGGGAACAGGGAAAACTGCGTAAATACCGGCTCCGCAGACGCAGAAACGGCGGGCTGTTCGCCCGCCGCCTGCTGGTTTTCCTGATTTACTTGTACACGATCTCGTTCAGTACCATTTCCTCCGCCTGTGCGGTGAAGCTGTTGACCGCCTGCACCCATCCCATCTGGTCGCGGGCTTTCATCGCTTCGTCCACGCCGTTCTGTTTCTTCAAGTCTGCCACGATCCGGTCTATCTGTTCCTGCGCCTGCCGGTCGATTTCCCGCAAGTGGGGTTCCAGCCGCCCGGTCAGCAGCATCGAGGTGTACGTCCCCTTGTGCCGTTCCTGGAGAAAGGTCTGCCGCATCCGTCCGTACTTGCCCAGCGGCATTTCCTCCATCTCGTCCTCCCCGTCCATCATCAGGTCGGGAATCTGGTAATCGCCCATCTTCTTGTATGCCAGTTCTGCCATTTTCTATGCTCCTTTCTTCACTTTCGCGCTTTAACGTGCTAAATTCTTCCTTGCCTTTAGTATAACCGATCACCGGCTCTTTTGCAAGGGGTTTTTCCATATTTTTTTGATGGTTCCGCGCCTTTTCTTTCTCGGCTTGCAGGATGCCTTTTTTGACTTCCAGCAGCATATTCATGGACACTTCGCTGGCGGCGCTGCCTAAGTGGTGGAGGACGGCGGGGGTAGAAAATTCACTGATGCCGTCAAAATCTTCATCGTCCAGATAGTCGGCGGCATTAAGGCCGCAGCGGGTGAGGAGCGTGTACTGGACGCTGGCCGTTAAGAGGTTACGGAAACGCACTTCCAGGTTGAGGTCGTCCAGTTCCTCCAAAAGACTGCCCTGGGTGTCGTAGGCAAGGTCGGCCAAGAGTTCGGGGTACACTTCCTCTACCGCGTGTTTTGCCTGCTCCATCAGCGCTTGCCCGATGTCCCGGCTTTCCGTTTCGCCGTACCGTTTTGCGAGCGTATCCATGACGGCGGCATGGTGTTCGTCTTTCAGTTCCCAAAGATAGGGCATCCTTGCGCCCCGCACCGGGCGGGTGTCCGCCACATCAAACACATAGGTCAGGCGCGGGCGGATGCCGTCCTTGCGGATTAGGGCGATGCCCTTGGAGCCGGCCCTGACCCAGCGCCGCATATCCTCGTTCCACTGTTCCATGCTGGCGCAGGCGGTGGCGTCCGGGCGCTGGGCGTAAATCAGAAGCTGCTCGTCAAATGAATACTTATAGAGCCGCGATGCAGTAATAAGATAGCTTTTCCAGCCGTCTGCGTTCCTTGTGACCGCTTTGGCGGTCTGGTCTGCAAGCTGCGACACATATTGTAGCTTATTCGCCATGTTTCCCTCCTTTTTACAAAAATCGGGCAGGGGGAAACCCTGCCCGCCGCGCGGGGCGCACGCTGCGTCAGCAGCAATTACAACTGTGCGCCCCTGTGCATAATAAAAGCCCGGAACAGGTGCGTCCTGCTCCGGGTGTGGATGGTTGTCATTATGATTCTTCTTCGGGGAGTTCCCACGGGGAAAGCCCCATTTCTTCCCATGTTACGCCATAGGGTGCGCCGCCGGAAGTGTAGCCGGCGATAAAATAAAAGCGGTCGTCCGAATCCGGGAAACGGTCATAAAAGGCTTGCTGTTTCTTTGCCTCCCGTTCCCGCCGCAGATGTTCCTGGCGTTTCTGTTCCGCCTGCCGCTTCGCCGCTGCCTGCTCCGGGGTCAGTGCGCCGATTTCCTCTAAGTCATTCAGCGCGGTCGGCACATCCACCTTGAATTTTTCCCGGTAGGCGCGGACGAGGTGCGTCCCCGTATAGGAGGGGAGCCATTGCCGCGCCATGCGGATGCGGGCAGCGTGGCGCGCCGCCTTATTCTTTTGTTTGGCCCATTTCGGGGTGGTGCTGTTTTTCACGTTCTGTTTCCTCCGAGTTTTGCCCATTTGTCTGCTGGATTTGATTATACCACAGCAAGGCAGCGGGGACAATCAGCCGCCGTGCCTTTTCCCGTTCATCTTATCCAGCACCGCCCGCTGTGCGGGGGAAAGGACGCGGGGCGGGGTGATGCGTACCCATTTTTTCGGCAGTTCAAAGGAAAGCCCGCCATATCCGTTGTCCCCGGTCTGGCGCACTTGTCCGGGGTAAGCGGCGCACAGTTCGGAAAGCTGCCTGCAAAGGGCGGCATTGTGGGTGTAGATGCTTGCGGCGGCTTCTGCTTCGTTATACAGCACGATGGTTTCCCTCTCGGTTCCGGACAGCTTCATCGTTCCACCTCCTGCCCACGCTGGGGCTTCTCCGGCGCGTCCCGGTCTTTGGCGGCATCCTGCCGGCACTGGTTGAGGGTATCCAGCACAGAGGGCTTGGGAGGCGGCTCGTTGTTGATGATGCCATCAATCTGGTTATAGTTGCCCTCTGCGCTCATTTCAGCGGCGGCAAGGTAGTTTTCCGGGCGCACCTCCTGAAAGGCGCGGACTTTGCCGTCCTCCGCCAGAACCGGCACATAGAGCCGCCCGGTATGCAGGTATACCCCATCCAGCCCCGCGCCGCCTTTGTAGCGGCCTGCGCTGTCACGCTCGCACTCCAAAAGGGCGGTTCCGTCTGCCAGAAGATAGCCCGGCTCCGTGCGCCGGTAGAGCCAGCCATAGGGGACGCCAATCTGACGGATGGCGATTTCTCCCCCAATCAAAAGGTCTTTTTGTTCCTCTTTTTTCATTCCGTGTCCACCTCCCCCGCCGTGCTGACAGCGGCAGCCATTGCGTAAATGGCGTCGTCCAGCGCGTCCATGACTTCCTCCGGCTCGGTATCGGCCATTGCCAGCAGGGTTTCCACCGTTTCCTCGGACAAGCCCAGCCATGCCGCCACTTCCGGCACGTTGGGCAGGCTATGGCCGCTTTCAAAGAAGTAGGAGTAGGGCATCCCGAACCGTTTGGCGATCTCCTGAAGCTGGTACACATCCGGCGCGGCGGAGCCGTTCAGCCAGCGGTTGATCTCCGGCAGTTCCACGTTCAGGGCCTGCGCCAGTTCAGCGGCGTCCGTGCCGCTGATGGCCAGGAGGTTGTGCAGGTTGCGGTTAAATGCGTTCATGTTCTTTTCCATAAGCGTCAGTTTCCTTTCTTTTTGGGGTGTTGTTGTCAAATTCCAGCTTGAAGCGGACAAATTTCTCTCCGGTGTCCTCCATCACAACAGTCGCGTCATAGAGGACACCTTTTTTCTCAGAAAACAGGCCGGTCATAGCGACGTGCCCGTTTTTCAGCAGGGCGGCGGCAACCTTGCGGGTCAGTTCCTTGCGCTTTCCGGTGAAAAAGCGGTCGTTCTTCCAGAGGGCAAAGCCGCAGGGGGGCGTGGCGTTCCAGCCCTCGCAGAAGAAACTTTTTTTGCCCTCCACCACCTTTTTGCCGCAGCGGGGGCAGATGCCGATTACCGTGCGCCCGGATGCAGACAGGGCGGCGCTTGCCACGGTCACGCCATTGTAGCCTTTGATGAGTTTGGTGAGCATGGCGGAAATGCCCGCCATAAAGTCCTCCGGGGAGAGTTCGCCCCGCTCCACCGCGCCCAGCCGTTCCTCCCATTCAGCGGTCAGTTTTGCGGATTTCAGCGCATCGGGCATGACCCTGATAAGTTCCGTGCCTTTTTCCGTGGGGAGAAGCTGCTTTTTCTTCCGTTCCACAAAGCCGGAGCGCACCAGCTTTTCAATCACGCCGGCGCGGGTGGCCGGAGTGCCAAGCCCCTTGCGCTCTATGTCCTCTAATTTTGCGAAATCCTCCGCGCTGGCGTGTTCCATTGCGGAGAGAAGCGTATCCTCGGTAAAATGGGCCGGAGGGGAGGTCGCGCCCTCTTTGACAGACGCGCCCTCGGCGGTCAGCTTCTGGCCCTCGGTGAGCGCAGGCAGCGGCGGGGAGGGTTCGGACTGCTTCGGTTTCTTTTTCAGCGTGGCATGGAAAGCCTGCTCCATTGCCGTCCAGCCCGCCGCAGTTTCCGTCCGGCCTTTGGCGGAAAAGACAGAGCCGCCACATTCCAGCGTGACGGCAGTTTCGGCATAGGTATGGGCTTCGCCTACCGCGCACAGCAGGCGGGCGGCAACCAGAAAGAGGATGTTTTTCTCCCCGGAGGGCAGCGCAGATAAGTCGGTCTTTGCCGCTTCTGCCGTAGGCAGGATGGCATGGTGGTCGGTGACTTTGCTGTTGTCGATGACCTGCGCGGCATTTACCGGCAGGGGCAAATCTGCCGCAAAGGGCAGAGCCGCCGCCATAGACTGACATAATGAGGGCAGTCCTGATGCCATATCTTCGGTCAAGTACCGGCTGTCCGTGCGGGGGTAGGTCGCCAGCCGCTTTTCATAGAGGGCTTGCAGATAATCAAGGGTCTGCTGGGCGGTGTAGTCAAA
>NZ_QZEG01000084.1:0-7724 GCF_009917605.1 Anaerotruncus sp. 1XD42-93
CATGCAGGGTAAAACCTGCGGAGCCATTTTGCCGCACGAGGTATGGATTCTGAGATGGTCGGGAGGTAAAAGAAAGATGATGGATACAACATACAACGTGGGCATCTACTGCCGGTTAAGCAACGACGATGAACGTGACGGGGAATCGGTCAGCATTGAGAACCAAGAGAACATTTGTCAAGGGGGGATTTCACCCAAAAGATGAAATCCCCTATAAACTGGAATTTATCGGTCGAATAGCCCTTCTGCGATCAGCAATTCAAGAACACGGGCCTCGCGTTCAAACATCATCGGATTATACGGGCTCTGTGTCACATGACGATTTTTCCTGATCGCAGTATCTGGCTCAACATACTCTAACATATAGGCTTCTTCCGCTTCATAGCCGTCAAGCTCTTGGGAAACGGCTTCATCTGCACTTTCACAAAGATAGTAATAGTTATCCTGAATAAAACACTCCGTTTTGTCCTGGTCGCTTCTTTGAATTCGATGCACATATCCGTATTCTTTAACAGTATCCGGCAGGACGACTAAACCCGATTCCTCACGAGTTTCCCGGATCATCGCATCCACAGGGTTTTCGCCGTCCTTGATTCCGCCACCCGGAAATTTGTAATAGTCGTACTTAATACTATGAATCATTGCTATTTTTTTGCCTTTAATCATGATACTTCTGGCAGAGTTGCGGACAAACGAATGGGTGCATTTATCGTAGTCCTTTTTGTCCATTTTGAACAGCAGTCTCATGGCGGCCTCCATAATCATAAATTTCGATTTGTCGATTTGTCATGAGTCAAGCATACCACCAATACTGGCAACTTTCAACCCTCATTTATAGGCACTGGTAGTAGTGGGTAGTAGTGGCAAGCAATGCACCGGTATATACCCGGCGCAGCTTGTTGGTGGCCGATGGCCCCCAAGCCCCCGGTGATCGGCGCAGCTGCGTCCGATGCACAAGCCGCCGTTGGCGTCTGCTGGTATATACCGGCAGGGGAGGACACCCCGGCGGAGCCGCCCCTGGAGAGCGCACGGCGGCCGCAGGCGGTACTACCACCCGCTTGTCGGTGGTGAGTAAGTGCGCTCTTCGAGAGGGCTGACAAAGAGAACGGAGCGCCCAGGTCATCCTGGGCGCTCCCGCTTCGGTTCCCTCCTGCTGGTCGATCACCGCCTTTCCGACCTGCGTCATCTTGCCACAAATGAACCATCAGTCAATGTGTATTTGGATGGTGAAACCACCCTTTACACAATACATCCCAGAAGCTGCTGCTTCAAAACTATGTCAGGCAGCGCGGCTGGAATGAGGTCGATGTCTATATCGACGACGGATACTCCGGCACGAACTTCAACCGCCCAGGCGTCAGGCGGTTAATCGAGGACGCAAAGGCAAAGCGGATCAATGTGATTCTGGTGAAGGACCTTTCCCGTTTAGGCAGGGATTTTGTGGAGGTAGGCCGTTATACGGAACTACACTGGACAAGGGCATAAAAGGATAATGGTCCGACGGTATGCCCGCCGTCAGATTTTCCACTCAATTTGCAGTTTCTTGCTGGTGGCACGAATGACAGTAATCATCAAATCCGCCACCTGCTGCTTGTCCTCGAAACTGACATTCTCCCAATCATCCAGGTAGTTGGAAATCGTGTCAATCTGCTCCGGGGACACGGCTTCGGCGGTCAGCTTAGCAATCTCGCTGGCAAGGGCCTGATGACGGCTATCCAATTCCTCAATCTTGGCGTTGACGTAAGAGATCAGCACCGGGGTCGCGCCTGTCAGCATGTCCAGCAGCTTCTCAATCTCGCTCTCCACCTGGGCCAACTCCGCTTGCTTCGCCGTCAGCTTCGGGCTGGCGGCTCTTTTCTTTTTGCGGCCCGTCAGCGTCTTGTAGTCCTCCAGCTTCTTCACCATCTGCTGGTAAACTAATTCTTCCAAATCGTGGAGCCGGACAGCACCACAGCCAGGGCAGGATTTATTTTCTGCGTGCTTCGAGCAGCGAAAATAGAGATGCCCACAAGAATGAGCTGCCATCAGAGCGTAGCCGCAGTTGCCACACTTGATTTTCCCGGCCATCCACGAATGGCGGGCTTTCCTCGCGGGCTGGTAACTTTGGCTTGCCATAATTTTCTTTCGCACCCGAAGCCACAACTCAGACGGGATGAAGCCCTCGCTGGGGGCCAGCACCAACATCTGGCCTTGCAGATACTTGTGCTTGTTATCGGTGCTGTCCTTGCTCCGATAGTAGTAGCAGCCGTTTGTCCCTACGAAATCGGCGGCATCGTTGTAAATCTCCGTCCCCTGACTTTTGAAAAACTCGTATATATCCAGGTCAGCCATTGCGTAAATTGGATTGCGGAGGATAAGGCTGATCGTTGACCTGGAAAACGGCTTTCCAAAGAATGACCTCACACCTTGGGCCGTAAGCTGGGTGGCGATATCGTGGAGCGAAATGCGAGGGCCGATGTACATATCGTACATCTTGCGAACAAACGCCGCCTCGGTTGGTTCAATTACCAGCTTCTTTGTATGGATGCCATCAATGATGATCGGCTCCGTCCGAAATCCATACGGCGCTCTCCCGCCCATTTTGAAACCGCGCTGACACCGAGCATACCATGCGTCCTGCACTCGCTTCTGGATAGTTTCTCGCTCCAACTGCGCGAACACAATGCAGATGTTCAGCATGGCCCGGCCCATCGGCGTGGACGTGTCAAACTTCTCTGTTGAGGATATGAACTCCACGTTGTATTCCTGGAACAGCGCCATCATGTTTGCGAAGTCGAGAATGGAACGGCTGATGCGGTCGAGCTTGTAAACAACCACCCTGGCAATCAGTCCGCGCTTGATGTCCTCCACCAGCATTTGAAACTGGGGCCTATCCGTATTCTTGCCGCTGTAACCCTTGTCTTGATATTCCTTACAACTCCCGCCTCTCAATTCGTATTTGCAAAACTCAATCTGACTTTCGATAGAAATACTATCTTTCTTGTCGATGGACTGTCTTGCATAAATTGCGTCAATTCGATTGTTCATTTTGCGCTCCCTTTCTGAAAAGAAACGGAGCTGCTGACAGCTTCATTATACCGTCAGCAGCCCCGCAAATCAATCTCTATCTGAAAAAATCACGAGGCGGGCGTTTCCCTCTGCTGGTACTTGCGGAACACCTCATAAAGCCGCTGCTCCAACTCCCGGCGCTTTGCTGCCTCCTGCTCCGGGGTGAGAATGGGTGTGAGGTTTTCCAGCGGGATTTCCCGGCCCTGGAAATTGACGATCTCGGTCTGCATCTTGTAGCTGATATGCTCCATAGGCAACTCCTTGTTTTCAAAATTTTCAGGGTGGACATTTGTCCGAAAAGTGGGCGCTATTTACTCCCACTCGTTTTACTTGTACTTGTTATTGTTCTTATAGTTCTTATTAGGGGTCAGTTTTTTTGCCTGCGTCAGCCGGGTTTCTGCCCTATTACAAGAGCAGTTTTCCGGCTATGGTGAAGGACAGGTTTTTATCCATTAGGGGTGGCTAAATTCTTGTCCATCAGGCAGCTTCACATAGATGTGATTGGGCTTGGAAAACTGCTGTCGCCGTCGCTCAATCAGCCCCGCCGCCTCTAATTCCGCCAATACGTTCTTGGCGGTGGTCATGCTCTTGCCGAGTATTCCGGCTACCTTCTCAATCGGGAAGATGATATAAACTCTCCCGGCCTCGTCCGTCCAGCCGTTGAGCTGAGACAGCCGCGCCCGGTCGAGCAAAAGGGCATAGGTCAGCTTGGCGGTAAGGGTCAAGCCCCTGTCCAGCAGGAACCAGGGGAAGAAGAAATAGGGCGGTAATTCGGTAGTTATCGTCATGTAGTCGGTCATGGTATTAGCCTCCTTGGTGTGGGGCTGTCAGACCGCCGCTGTGGGCCGTTAGAGGCCCGTTTTTGGGGCCGGAAAGGAAATGTATCAGGCACCCATCGAGGGCGGTCTTGAAAGCCCTGATATTACGGCATCTTCAGAGGGTACTTTTTCTACACATCAGCCCGGTTTTTCTTTGCCCAGGCCCGCTTGCTCCGTTTGGAACGTTCTGCGGCACAGGCGGAGCAGTAAAGGGTGTTGTGCCTGGGCGGGGCAAATAGCCTTCCACACTCCCGGCAGCGCCGCCGTCTGACAGCGGGCAGAGGGAACAGCGCGGCGCACAGGCCAGCGTCCAGGGGAAGGACAGCGGCACGGAACCATTTGCAGATTAGGGAATAGGTAATGCTCTGCGGACAAACGCATTCCTTGCCATCATCCAGGAGCAGACAGTTCCCGCAATCATAGTTGCAGCACTCATGTACCAGCCTCCGGGCCGTTCGGTACTGCTGATAGGTCATGTGGGGAATTTGGGAAAACACCATTTCACACGCTCCTCCAGCAAAATCCTAAAAACGTCAGATTTGCGTTTTTAACGTGAGCGCCAATCTGGCACTGACGATACCTGACCCGCAGAAAAGGAACAGACGCAAAGCGGGTGTTCCTTTTCTGCGGGTGTGCAAGGGGTTTGGGGAGTGCAGCTCCCCATCGCGTCCGAAGGACGCAACGCCCCAACCTGGGGTCCCCGCAAAGTCTCAGACTTTGTGGGGAAAGGAGGAGCAAGGGAGCGAGCGCAGTTTTCGCCGCAAGGCGGAAACGGAGATGAGCGGACTTTGCGACGACGCGCGCACGACACCGGAACGGTGTATAAGTGCGCCGTAAGAAACGGACGCACTCTTGTTGAAGCAGATTTATCGCGGACATCTTGACCTCCTTGGCATAGGAGGAACAAGCCGCCGGAGCAGCTTGTCCCTCCCGGTGATGGGGCAGTTGCCCCTCACTTGGTAGCCATCATGCCGGGATGATTGTCAGGGCGGTTAGCTGAAAAACTTGAAAAACTTTTTCCGAACACCCTCAATGCTGTCATGGACTGCGGCCTTGGAGCAGCCGCACAGATGCCCAATTTCCGCATAGCTGAAATCGTACAGCGCATAGAGCAGAAACCGCTCCCGCTGGGTAGGCGTGCAGAGGGCCAGAACCGCCAGAATTTCATCCAGCGTTTCCTGCTAGCAGATCAATTCCTCCGGGGTGGCACAGTAGGGCAGAACGCCCTGGGCGGCGATTATGTACTCGTCATATTCGCGCCCGTCCCAATGCCGCCGCTGTTCCCGGTCAAGGCTCCGCTCGGTGCGTTTGGCCAGCTCCCAGAACTCGTCCAGGGTGGCGGCGTCCTCATAGGTCAGTTTGCGGCTGTATCTCTTGATGGTGATCTCCATCGTGTTGTCCTCCTGTTCAGATTTGGGGTAAGCGAAATCTGAACAGGGAGGGTGGGGAGCGACAGCGGGGCCGGATGGGACGGCTCGCAGAAAAAGCAAAAGCACCCGAACAGCACAAGGCTATTCGGGTGTTGGGGGTGGCAGTATAGATAGGCTGGAAACGACTGTTTTCGCAACCTTGGGTGGAGTTCGCCGCTGCGGGGGTCAGGCTTTTTTTGACAAGTGCCTATCTTCTTGTAATTGCATGGCGGCAGCCTCCTATTGCCGCCAAAACACAAAAAGTGGCGGCTCTGATTTTCTCAAAGCCGCCAGAAATGAGCATGATTAAGGACTGCTACACGACGGCTTTTTTCTTTTGCCGTCGTGCGGCAGTTTTTCAAATTATTCTGTTGCTTTACCCCAAATTAGAATGACAATCCATTCAAAAGGGGCTGTGAACATACACTTCACCTTTCAATACTTATCACCCGATGCACCCAGCCGTTATAAAAATTCTCCTCATGCGAAACAATCAAAACAGTCCCAGGGAAGTTTATCAATGCTGCCTTCAAAGCCTCTTTTGCCTGAACGTCTAAATGGTTTGTGGGTTCATCCAAAATCAAGAAGTTGCAAGGGATAAGTGTCAGCAGACACATTTTCACTTTCGCCTGTTCACCGCCACTCAATGACCCAATAGGCTGCATGGCGTGTTTGCTTGAAATTCCACATTGGGCAAGGTGTTTCCGAATTTCTTTCATCACCATATCGGGATGAGCATCGGAGAGAATTTCTATCGGTGTCCGGTTATCATCGTCCCATACTAAATCCTGTTAGAAGTAGCCAAACGTAACTTGCGCCGAAAACTTGAACTGTCCATGCAGAGCCGGAAGCTGTCCAATCAGTGATTTTAGCAACGTTGACTTGCCAATTCCATTGAAGCCAGTAATGACAACCTTCTGTCCGCCCTTTATGGCGAAGCTAATATCAGATAACACGGGATAGTAATATCCAACTGCTAAATTGCTGACTAACAAATGCTCCGTATTTGTCAGAGGCAGCGCCGGAAAATGAAATATAGGTTTAATCTCCTTTTGGTCTAATGCTTCCAGCTTGTCCAAACGGTCAAGCTGTTTCTGCCGTCCTCTTGCCATCTTTGATTTCCGCCCAGCAATATTCTTCCTGATAAATTCCTCGGTTTTCTTAATCTCTCGCTGTTGTGCGGAATACTGGCGCACATAATCTTCCCGCAGGAGAGTTTTCTTTTTGAGAAATTCCGAATAGGTGCCATAATATTTGGCAATCTGATAGTTGTCTATATCACAGATCCGATTTGCAATTTTATCAAGGAAAACGAAATCGTGTGATACGACCATGAAAGCATTTTCCAGCTCCGATAAATAGTCAGCAAGCCATGCAACGTGTTCTTTGTCCAGAAAATTTGTAGGTTCATCCAGCAGAAGAACATCCGGTTTTTCCAGCAGCAGCTTCGCCAGGATCACCTTTGCCCGTTGCCCACCACTCATTTGGTCAATCGTCCGGTCAAGGCCAACTGCGAACAAGCCTAATCCACTTGCAACCTGCTCAATGCGTGTGTCAATCGAATAGTAATCCTCCATCTCCAGACATTCTTGGAGTTGAGCGGCGCGGCCTAAACATCCCATGTCTCCATTCGCAGCTTTCTCATATAGCGATGCCATTTCAGTTTCAATATGATACAATCTTAAAAATGCCGATTTCAAAAAATCTCTCATTGTCAGACTGTGGTCTATTTCTGCATATTGGTCTAAGTATCCAATAGAGGTATTTGCTTGCCAAATAATCTCCCCAGCATCGGGGAGAACCTGGTCTGTGCATATCTTTACCAGAGTGCTTTTCCCTGTTCCGTTTTGTCCTACAATGCCGATATGTTCTCCCTTGTTCAGTGTTAATTCTGCATTTCTATAAAGAAGATTTTCGCCAAAAGAGTGCGTTAATCCATGTATTTCCAACAAACTCATTTCTTTTAATTCCTTTCTCTTTAATGCGTGAAAAAAGAAAAGGCAGAGGATAAATACGCACAAAAGCGCGCCTACCCTCTGCCTATCATTTTCTCATACGAAATGAAAAGCAAAAGGCTATGGACAAAACATTGCCCATAGCCTTTTACGCTAAATTCATGTACGGGAAATAAGCAATAGCCATCCAAAGTGACACAATCAACTTGGACGGGTACTGCTTTGTTTCCCGATGAAATCTAAAGCGTTCTATACGCTATACTCTGCACAATGTTTCATCGGTTCGGATTGTACAGAGCTAAGTCTCTTCACTCGTTTATCAGTCAAACAAAAATTCATACCGGCCCCTCCTTGGGAATTTTTGAAACCTGGGTAAGATTATCATATTTTAGCGCGTTTGTCAACACATCAGACAATGTTAGACAGGGCAACAGCATTTGAAATTTTGCCAAAAAGAGATATAATCAGGAATATGGAATTAAAAAGATTAAAAT
>NZ_QZEG01000085.1:0-7540 GCF_009917605.1 Anaerotruncus sp. 1XD42-93
GGCGGCATGGAATCCGTCCAGTTCCAGCTCCACCGTATAAAATTTCTCTTTCCGAAAGCCGGAAATGGCGGTTTCCCGTTCTGCCAGCAGCGCCAGTGTCGGGGTCTGCACCCGGCCCACGTTCAGGGTCTTGCCCTGATAGAGCGTAGTAAACAAACGTGTACCGTTGATGCCGATCAGCCAGTCCGCCTTGGCGCGGCAGAGGGCGGCGGCATAGAGATTGTCGTAGTTCTTCCCGTCCAGCAGACTGTCAAAGCCTTTCTGGATGGCGGTTTCTTCCATTGAGGAAATCCACAGCCGCTTGACGGGTTTTGTGCAGCCGCACAGATGGTAGGTCAGGCGGAAAATCAGTTCCCCCTCGCGCCCTGCGTCCGTGGCACAGATTAAGGCGGTGACATCAGCGCGGTTCATCAGGTTTTTTAAGGTTTCAAACTGCTTTTTGGTTCCCGGCAGCACCTGGAACTGCCACGGCTCCGGCAGAATGGGCAGGTCGGCATAGTTCCATTTGGAATAGCGGGGGTCGTAGGCATCGGCGGGGGCAAGTTCCACCAGATGCCCGATGCACCAGCTTACCAGCCAGCCGCCGCCCTCCATATAACCGTCGCCACGGCTTTTCGCGCCTAATACCTTAGACAGTGCCATTGCTACTGACGGTTTTTCTGCGATCACAAGCTGCATTTCTCTCACGCTCCTTTTTCAGATTTTTGTAGCATATCCCCACGCAGGGCGCATTTAGCCCGTAGGGACAGCGGCAGCAGGGGTGTCCGGGCGGATGGACGGGGGAGGCAGGCGCGGCGCGGCTGGGGGCCGGCCTTTGGGTCATCATCCGCTCAAAAGGGCTGTCGGTGAAGCGCATCAGTCGTCCTCCCCGTCATAGGTTTCAGGATAGTCCGGCTCCTCCGGCTCGTCATAGGCTGACGGTTCCTCATAGGCCGTCTTGGGCTGTTCTTCCTGCGCGTCCGGCCCCTCGTCCTCGTTGACCGTTTCCTCCTCGTCCCCGCCGGTCAGTTCGTCGAAGTCCTCCGCATCGTCCAAATCCTTTTTGGGCTTGTAGATTTTGAAGTAGTAGCCCGCGCCGCCAGCCGCCAGCGCAACAAGCAGCACTAAAATCAGTGTGCCGGAACCGCCGCTTTTCGCTTTCTCCGGCTTTTCATCGGGGTCGGTTTCCGTGTCGGTCACGGGGGCTTTTCCGGTGCAGTCTTTCCGGGTCAGGGCGCAGACCGGGCAGTCGGTGTTGACCTCGCCGGGAGCGCACTGCTCCGTGCAGACGCAGGCTGGCTCCGGGTCGGGGATTGCGTCCGTCTGCGGCGCGTCGTCCTCCTTGACTGCCAGCGCCATCAGGTCGGCTTCGGTGACGGCGTTGAGGAAATACACGTTTTCCGTGTCCCGCTGGTTGTCGATAATCAGATAAAACACGTTTTCGTCCGGCGTCTGGATGGTGTAAAACTCCTTGCCGTCCTCACCGGTGGCGTTGTCAAGCACCGTGGCCTGGCCGTCCGGGGTCAGGGGAACCGGGTCGCGGGGCGTGGTGTCTGCTTCTTCGTCCGGGTCGGCGCTTGCCGAAGCGGAGGGCTTTGTGCTGCCCGTGCCAGCAGCCGGTTTTGTGCCAGTCGTTGTTGCCGGAGTAGTAGTCTGCGTGTTTGGTGAGGTTGTCGCGCCCGTTGTGGGTGAGGTTGTCGCAGGCGGGGTGGTTGTACCCGGCGCGGTGGTTGCCGGGGGCTGTGTCTGGCCGGTAGAGGGCTTCTGTTTGTTATCCTCCGCCTGATAGTTGGGGTTTTTGACCTGCACGATTTTTGATTTGTTCCCCGCAGCGTCCACCGCCTGCACTGAAAGCTGTTCGTAATCATCGGGCAAATCCCGCAGCGGTACGTCCAGTGTGCCGTTGGTCAAATCGGTGTATTTCTCGCCGTCAATGTAGATTGCCGCCACGCCGGAAAGGTCGTCTTTGGCTTCTGCCCGGAGCAGCCGCCCGTCCATGCTGGCGCGTAAGGTGGGCGCGGTGCGGTCGAAGCACTCCATATAGCGGGATTTTTCGTAAACTTTCCCATCGTGGCCGGTGGCGCAGACATAGACGGTGCAGTTCTCCGAAAGGTCGATTTCCCCGTACCAGCGGTTATCCCGATGTTTCAGGCTGTCTGTCACATCCCGCCATTGCCCGTTTTTCTCGATTTTCACCTGCACCAGAGTAAAGCCGCTCCCGGCTTCATCGGTAATGCAAAACTCGGCGGCGGCGCTGCCCGTGGCCCAGCCAGAGGGCGGTGTTATCTTGATGGAGAGGTTGGATGCGGGAATGGGCGCGGGGGCTTTTCCGGTGCAGCCGGTCAGGTCGGTTCTGCAGATCGGGCAGTCGGGGTTGACCGCGCCAAGCTCGCACTTGTTTTCGCAGACGCAGACCGGAACAGGCGCAGGGGCTTCGATGACACAGGCAGTCAGGTTCAGCAGGCAGACGGGGCAGTCCATATTGACCGCGCCGGGTTCACAGTGGGCGGTGCAGATACAGACCGGCTCCGCTGGCGGTTCTGGCTCTTTGCCAATGCAGCCGGTTATATCCTGCTTGCAGATGGGGCAATCCGTGTTAGGCGCGTCTGCCGCACACTGCATTTCACAAGTGCAGACGGGTTCCGGTTCGGTGGGCGGTTCCGGTTCTTTGCCAATGCAGGCGGTTATATCCTGCTTACAGATGGGACAATCCGTGTTAGGCGCATCTGCCGCACACCGCATTTCACAAGTGCAGACGGGTTTCGGTTCCGTAGGCGGTTCCGGCTCCGCGCCAATGCAAGCGGCTACTTCCTGTACGCAAACGGGGCAGTCCGCATTGAGGGTATCCGCTGTGCAGCGAATATCACAGAAACAGCTAATTTCCGGCTCGGTGGGTGCTTCCGGCTCCGTTCCGGTGCAGGTGTTCACATCCTGGGTACAGACCGTGCAGTCTGCGTTGAGGGTGTCTGCCGTGCAGCGGGTGTTACAGAAGCAGGCAATTCCCGGTTCTGCGGTGTCATGCAGCCCCTCGGCGGCAAGAGCCGCACCCATCAGGGGGAACATTGTCCAGGCGCAAATAAAAATGCACAGCAGCATCGCCGCCGTGCGCTGAAAGCGTTTTGTTTTCATATATCAGATTTCCTCCTTATCCATGTTTTCAAAAGTTCGGGCAGTGCCAGCCGGGGGCATCTTCGCCCCGCGTATCATATCCAGCAGCCCCCGCAGTTCCTCTGGCGAAGCCGCCACGCCGCGTACCACCTGCAAGATTTCAAGGTTTTCCTGCTCGGTGATCTGCTTCTCCAAGTCCCGCACACGGGCCTGCCACTCGGCGGCTTTTTCCCTGGCTTTCGCAAGGTCGGTTTTTAATCGGTCAATCTTCACGTTGTCCCTCCTGTCTTGTTTGGAATGTAATCGGCAAAGTTTTTGACGGTGTAAAAAATCCGCTTATTGTTCACCCAGCGCTGAAGCTGGCGGGTGATTTTCGGTGCGGTGGGGCGGTCATAGACCATCACATAAGGGTCATAGCCCATGCCACGCAGGGTTTCCACCCGGTATAAGTCCTGCTCATGGGTGCTGCCGTAATTGGTCAGGACGTAGACGCGCCGCTTGCGGTCGCTCTTAATGGCGGTCAGTTCCAGAAAGCGTCTAAAATGTCCGGTCAAGTCCTCGTCTGGATTGTCCCAGGCAAAATGTACCGCTTTGGTGCGTACCCGGTTTAGGAGCGCCACATTGTCCGGCGTAACCAGCCGGATGTCAAGCCCCTGGGAGAAGTCCACCCATGCGCGGCTTTCGGCAAGCTGTAAAATCAGCGCTTCATGGTCGGGGCAGGCAAGCAGGTTTGCGTCCAGCAGCTTGATTTCTTTCTGCCCGTCCCAAAACTCGGACAAATCGGCTACCCTGCGGCTTTTCCGTCCCTCCTTGCCGCTGACAATACAGAATCCGCAGTTTCGCGGACAGCCACGGCTCAAAAAGCCGTAGGCGGTGTCGGAAAACTGCGGATACAGTGTAGCGTCCGGGCGGGTGTGTTCCACCGCGTCCGGTAAATTTTCCTTTATGCCGTAGCCCGTGCCGCCTAAAATGACGGCATCGGCATTGGTTACGGCAATGGTATCTTTTGAGTAGGTATCTGTGAATACCCGGCTCTTATAAACAAGGTCATAGTGGCTTTCGGGGTTCCACCACTCAACCAGGTCGCCCTGCGCCTTATGGTATGCGGACAGCTTCATCAGGCACAGGTTCGGCCAGTTGTGGGAATCCACATCAATCAGTCCAATCTTCAAAGTACACCTCCGTTTCTTTCAAATCATTCAGTTGATACGCCCATAGGAATAAAAATGCTCGACCCAATAGGGGCTGGTGGTGCTGGCGTAGGAGATTGGGTCGCCGCAGTGAATAAAGCGTCCATTTCCCACATAAATCCCAACGTGGCTGACCGGCCCTGGTGAGCTGTATGTCCGGGTGAAGAAAATCAGGTCGCCGGGTCTGGCGTTTGCCGCAGATACCGGGGTACACAGGTTATAAAGCCCCTGCGCCGTCTGCCGTCCCACGCTGCCCACGCCGGACTGGTTAATGACCCACGAAACATAGCCGGAGCAGTCAAAGGATGTGGAGGGATGGGAGCCGCCCCACACATAAGGGTAGCCGAGGTATTTTTCCGCCTCCCGCAGCATCGCTTCAAAACTGCCGTCGCCCATCGGTTCGCCGGAATAGTCCGGGATAGCCGGCCCGCCGGGTGCGCCGGGGATTGCGCCGGTTCCATCGTCGCCGTTGTCCACGAAGAAATAGGGGTTTAAGTATTCGCCGTTCAGCATGACCTCTAAATGCAGGTGCGGCCCCGTGCTGTTGCCGGTGCTGCCAACGGCGGCAATCACATCCCCGCGTTTCACTTCCTGGCCGGCGCTGACGTTCAGACTGGAGCAGTGGGCGTACCGGGACTGGTAGCCGTTTCCGTCCTCAATCACCACGCACAGCCCATAGCTGCCCGCGTCGCCTGCTGATACCACGCGCCCGTCCTGCGCCGCCAGAATCGGCGTACCCTGCGCCACGGCAAGGTCGATGCCGCGATGCAGGCTCTTTTCCCCGCTGATGGGATGTACCCGCCAGCCGTAGCCGCTGCTCACGTTCCCCAGCCAGGAAAAATCAAAGGGGTTCCCAAACGCCTGCCGGTTGCCGTAGGTCTGCATATACACGCCGTAGCGGTCGGTCTGTTCGCCGGGGGTCAGGTGGCTTTGTGCCACAGCGGACAGCGGGCGCACGGTTAGGGTGGTCTGTAAAACGTACCAGTCGTAAGAGTCGCCCTCATCGTCATACCGGGTTTCCACAACGGTTTCGCGGGTGAGGGTGTACTGCTCGGAAAAAATGCGGTCGATTTCAGACTGAACCTCTGCAAAAGTAAAGGCATTGAACGCCGTGGAGAGGTAGCCCAGCAGTTCATAGGGGTTGTGGCTGATTTCACCGATGTTGTAGCGGTATTCATCATAGCCGGGGTAATTTTCCTCGGTATTGTCAATGTCAATCTGTAAATCCGTTTCTTTTTCGGTGTAGTAAAGGTCGCTCTGGCAGATTTCTTCCTCGTTGGCCATGTAGGACGCGGAAATATAGGAGGACTGGAACCCTGAGAGCATGGCGGTGCAGGAGGTCAGGCCGGTGGCAAAGAACATCACCACCAGCGCCAGCATTGCAACCGCCAGAAAGACCGCCTTATGCGCTGCCGCATATTGGGCGATGGCGCGGGCAATCTTGCCGGTGGCGGTCAGCACGTTTTGGGTGAATTTCGCGCTCTGTTTGGCTTCGTGCGCGGCCTGGGCGTACTTCCGCTTGATTTTCTGCTTCTGCATCCACTTTGCCAGCGCGTTTTTGCGTTGCAGTTCCGGGTTGTCCCGCAGGGCGGTGTGCCATGCAAGGCTGGCGTGTTCCCGCGCTGCTTTCTGCTGTGCTTTCCGCAAGGCGCGGTAGGGCTTGGCGCGGCGGCGGTTCCGTTCCCAGCGCAGGACGCGCCCCGCGTCCTGCTCGGCAACCAGTTCGCTTTTGTGGGCAGATTCTAAGGCTACGTTATCGCGCTCGTATTCGCGGATTTTTCCATGCACCTTTAAGATTGCTGCCGTTTTCGCCATTCCTCCGGCACGGGAGAGAAGCGGGGGCTTGCGGTACTCTGGCAGGACTTCCTCCTCAAAATGGAGCCGCCGTTTCATTTTCCCGCTGGTTTCGTCAGGCTGGCGTTCCATGTGCAGGCGGCGCTTGGTGGGCAGTTTCATTTGCGCCTGCTCCACGCGGCGGTCTGCGCGTTCCGTGCGGCGGACGGCCTTGTTATATTTCTTTTGCTGGCGGGTGGGCGCATCGGGCGCGGTATCGCCGGAAGTGTCCGCATCTTTGGGAGTGTCCTCAAATTTCAGGCGGGTTGCCCCCGCCTTTGGGTTGCCATCGGATTTTAGTTTGTCCTCCGATTTTGCCTTATCCTCTGGTTTGGCGGCGTGTTCTGCCAGCTTTGCCGCCTGCCGCTTTTTGATTGCTGTGCGGTCGGCGGTAGATTCTGCCGTTTCTTCTTCCTTGCTAAATTGCAGGCGGGAACCGCCCTCGGAGATGCGCCGCTTTGCGGTGGGTGCGCTGTCTGCGCCACGCATAGCGGATGTTTCCCTGCTGTCCGGCTTGGCGGCGTGTTGGGCGGACTTTGCCGTTTGCCGCTTTTTCAGCACATCACGGTCGGCGGTGGTGGGTTCCTCTGGTTCTTCTTTAGCAAATTGCAGACGGGAGCCGCCCTCGATGGTGCGCCGCTTTTGGGCAGGAGCGCCGTCTACACCGCGCATAGCCGCTGTTTCTTCGCTGTCTGGTCTGGCGGCGTGTTCTGCGAATTTTGTGCTTTGCTTCTTTTTGCCCTTTTTTCCCCGCTTTTGGGTGCGTTTCCTCACCGGCGCGGGAGTGGATTCTTCGATGGCCGGCGCATCCAGCAACGGCATATCCACTGCGCCGCGCATGGATGCCGGGGCATCGGGCGGCGGTTCGGCGGTTCCGTCTGCCAGATATTCCGGCATAAGCAGCGGTTCCGTCTGTTCTGTTGCCATCTCCGGCGCAGGGCGGGGCTGTTTCCGCTTTTTGCCGGTGTCTGCGCCCCGTACTCCCGGACGGCGGATGTCCTCCTGTTCCGTGGGGCGGGCGCGGTCAAAGGCGGCATCCGCTGTGCGCTGGCTGACGCGCTTTTCTTCGCCAGTGGCGCGGTTCTGCTCCACCAGACCGTCCCGGCCCATCTTCTGAACCTTTTTCTCCCGTGCCTGGAACCGTTCCCGGCTCACCGTGCGGCCTCCGGCGCTTTACGTTCCGGCTCCGGGGCAGGGCGGGCGGCGGCTTCTGCCTTTTTCTCGTTCAGCGCTTTTCGGATGGAGGGCTTTTCAGAGCGCGTGTCTGCCTTTAACTCGGCTTTGTATTCCTGCTCTTTTTGTTCAAAGACCTCATAGAAAAAGGCAGCAAAGCCTTTGCCGCTGGCACGTTCCGGGGCGTCATTGATGCAGTCGCACCACTGGCGGCAGGATTCCTCTAAAACCGTGTCAAACATTTTGACGCGGGCAGG
>NZ_QZEG01000086.1:0-7127 GCF_009917605.1 Anaerotruncus sp. 1XD42-93
CCGCCACTTTGACGCATGGGCGGCGGACTTTGGCGAAAAGGTCACGGCGATGGAATTAAAGCCGGAGGGCACCGGCTTCCGCTCCAAGACCCGGTTTGCCAAGTTTTACAACCTGCCGGAACTTATCTCTATCTGGAAAGAAGCCGCCGACATCCAGACCGCCGATATGCTCAACCTCCCCGTGCCAAAAGCGGAATACATCACCGTCACCACCGAACCCAGCGGATTCCAGAAAGAGATGGTGGAGGAACTTGGCGAACGTGCGGAAAGTGTGCGCGGAGGCCAGGTTGACCCTCATATCGACAATATGTTACGCATCACTTCGGACGGGCGCAAGCTGGCGCTGGATCAGCGGCTGCAAAACCCGCTTTTACCCGACGACCCGGACAGCAAGGTCAACGCCTGCGTGAAAAATATCGTGCAGGAATGGCAAAACAGCACGGAGATTTTAGGGACACAATTAGTGTTTTGCGACCTTAGCACACCTAAAGGCGACGGCTCATTCAACGTCTACGATGACATCAAGGCGAAACTGATTGCAAAAGGCATCCCCGAAGCGGAAATATCTTTCATCCACGATGCCAACACGGAAACCCAAAAGGCGGAACTGTTCGCCAAGGTGCGGCGGGGGCAGGTGCGCGTCTTAATCGGCTCCACGGCAAAAATGGGCGCAGGCACGAATGTGCAGAACCGCATTGTCGCGTCCCACGACCTGGACTGCCCCTGGCGCCCTGCCGATTTGGAGCAGCGCGCCGGCCGTTCTCTGCGCCAGGGCAATATGAATGAATCCGTGAAAATGTTCAAGTATGTCACCAAAGGGACATTCGACGCTTACAACTGGGGGCTGGTGGAAAACAAGCAGAAATTCATCGGCCAGATTATGACCTCCAAAAGCCCCGCCCGCTCTGCCGAGGATGTGGACGCCACCGCCCTTTCCTACGCCGAGGTCAAAGCCCTGGCCACCGGCGACGACCGCATCCGCGAAAAAATGGATTTGGATGTGCAGGTTTCCAAGCTGAAAATGCTCAAGGCCAACCACACCTCCCAGCAGTACGAAATGCAGGACAAGGCGCTGAAATACTACCCGCAGAAAATCGCGGAAACCAAGCTGTTAATCGAAGCGCTGACGGCGGACTTGCCAACGGTGCAGGCCCACCCGGTCAAGGACGATGCCTTTTCCATGACTGTCATGGGGCAGACCTACACGGAGCGCAAGGCGGCAGGCGAAGCGGTGATTAAAGCGTGTATGCTGATGGACGACCCGGAAAAGATTGTGGACTTGGGCGAGTTTCGCGGCTTTCCCATGCAGCTACGGTGTGACGGCAGCAAATTCCGCGTTACCATGAAGCAGAACCTGACCTATTCCGCCGAACTGTCTGACGATGCGGTGGGCAACGTCACCCGCATTAACAATGCGCTGGAAAGCCTGGCGGAACGGCTGGACGCGCAAAAGGCGCGGCTTACCACACTGGAAAGCGAACTGGAAAACGCCAAAGAAGAAGCCGACCGGCCATTCCCAAAAGAAGAAGAACTGCGGGAAAAATCCGCCCGCTTAAACCAGCTTAACCGGGAACTGTCCAGGCCAGATAAAAAGGAGGATGAGCAGGAACAAGATAGCAAAGAAAACCCTGATTTGGAGGACGGCAAAGAACCTGCGCCGGTTGTGCCAATGCCCGCTGCGGCGGCTGGCTATAAACCCTCTATCCGTCAGGCAATCCGTAACTATGAACCGCCCACGCCGGTACAGTCCGGCATGGAGCGCCCCCCGCGAAAGGAGGCGGTGCTGTGAGGGCAAAGGAGGGGCGCACGGTGGGGCTGTTCACCAAAGTTTCCCCGGAAGAAAAAGCGGCGATTGACCGTAAGATGGAACTGCTGGGAACCTCCAACCTGCGGGCGTACCTACGCAAGATGGCGGTGGACGGCTACATTGTGCAGCTTGACATGGGCGCGGTGCTGGAACTGGTAAAGCTCCTGCGCTCCGTTTCCAGCAACGTCAACCAGATCGCCCGCCGCTGTAACAGCACCCACAACCTCTATGAGCAGGATGTGGAGGACTTGCGGCAGGGCTATATGGAAATCTGGCAGGGCGTGAACGACCTGCTGAAGAAATTTGAAGCATTGTAAACCACTGCGGCGGGAGCGATTTTTCTTTTGCTCCCGCCGCCCTTTTTTCATTATGGAGGTGATGATTTGGCAGGCGTGACTAAGGAACAGATTGCAAAAGCAAAGGAATGGGACTTGCTCTCTTACTTGCAGGCTTATGAGCCGCAGGAACTGAAAAAAAGCGGCCCCCGCGAATACTGCACCAGAACCCATGACAGCTTAAAAATCTCCAACGGGAAATGGTGCTGGAACAGCCAGGGCATCGGCGGGCGCACGGCGTTAGATTATCTGATTAAGGTGCGCGGCATGGACTTTGTAGGTGCGGTGGAAACCCTGTGCGGGTACTCTGCACCACCGCCCGTCAAACAGACGTTCACAAAGCCTGCGGAGCCGTCAAAGCCGTTTAAGCTGCCCGAAGCCAGCCGGTGCGCTTCTGCCGTGGTGGGCTATTTGCAGGATCGCGGCATTGACCCGGAACTGCTGGGCGTGTGCATGGAGGCCGGGATTTTATACGAGAGCCGCCGGTATCAGAACTGTGTCTTTGTGGGGCGGGATATGTTAGGGAACGCCCGCGCCGCCAGCCTGCGGGGGACGCGGGACGGGTTCCGCATGGATGTGGAGGGGAGCGACAAGCGGTACAGCTTCTGCCTGCCCGCCAGCCGCCCGGACTGTCCCCGGCTGGCGGTGGCGGAAAGCCCTATTGACGCGCTCTCCCTCGCTACATTAGTCAAGCTGTCCGGCGGCGACCCACGGGACAGCCACTACCTATCCCTGGGTGGAACCGGCTCACGCGCCCTGATGCAGTTTCTCCACGACCACCCTCATGTTACACAGATTAGCCTTTGTCTGGACAACGACAAGGCCGGCTTGAAAGGTATCGAACGACTCACCCAGGAAATCCAGAACGATGCCGGACTTTCCGGGCGGGTGAAGCTGATTTACCCTAACCCGCCGAAGCTGGGCAAGGACTATAATGAGTTTCTCTGCACCCATGTTAAGGCGGCGCGGACAGAACAGCGGCAGCGCGACGGGGCGCGGTAATGCTATTTAATTTCCGGCTCTAAATTTTCAAATTCGGGCGCATCGAAAAAATCTATCAGTGTCATATCCAAACCGTCACATATTTTCTTGATGGTTGAAATTTTAGGGTCGGTACTCCTGCCATACAAGATATTTTTGACAGAGGATGGCGGCAATGCCGACATGGTAGCCAGTTTGTTGATGGTAATGTTGCGCTCCGCACATAAACGGAGTATCCGGGTCTTAATTGCTGAAATCGTATCCATAGCCGTATTCTATCCCCTTTTTTATCAAGCATACAAAATACGGCTTGCAAAAGTAGGCTACCCATGCTACTATTTAGGCTATGGATAGCCTTTTCTCTGAAAGGAGGAGCCATTGGCTATATCCAATATTTTACCGCGAAAGATTATGAAAAACCGCACCCGTCAGCAGTCAATGGCAGAACGCCACGACTATGACCAGGAAGAAGAAAAGACTGACGGCGGCGAACTGGTTTCCTCCTATATGTGCAGCCCGGAAACAGCCGCCGAAGAATTTGAAATCAGCAAAAAGCTGTATGCCCAGCTTACCGGGCGCAGCCAGTCGGAAAAACACGACATTATTATGTACCGCATTATCCAGTCATTCAAGCCCGGAGAAATCAGCCCGGAGGAGGCGCACAAAATCGGCTACGAATTGGCGATGAAATTTACCGGCGGGCAGCATCAGTTTGTGGTGGCCACCCACACAGATAAGCGGCACATCCATACCCACATTGAATTTAACAGCACCAACCTAAACTGTGACGCAAAATTCCAGAACGTGAAAAACTCCGCTTTTATCCTGCGGCGCATGAATGATGAACTGTGCCGCGCCCACGGCCTTTCAGTGATTGAGAACCCGAAGAAAAAAGCCAAGTCCCAAAAGGAAATGGCGGCGGCGCAGTATGGTGTCAGCCACAAGAAGCAGTTACAGCAGACCATTGACCGGGTGCTGCCGGAGTGCCAAAATTATGAGGAATTTCTGGCAAAGATGCGGGCCGAGGGATATGAGGTCGTGGACGGAAAAAATCCCGGCTTCCGTCTGCCCGGATGGGAGCGCCCTACAAGGGTGAACCGGCTGGGCGATGATTATACCAAGACCGCCCTGCGCGCCAGAATGACCGGCCAGCGCGGGCGTTCTACGGCAGAAAAAACAGCGCCGAAACGAACCGGCAGAAAGGTCAATCTCCTGATTGACATTCAGGCGAAACTTGCCGCCGGAAAGGGCGCAGGCTATGAACGCTGGGCGAAAATTTTCAACCTGAAAGAAGCGGCGAAAACGCTCAATTTCCTGATGGAAAACGGACTGACCGATTATGACGAACTGGCGCTTCGGGCAGTGCAGGCCGAAGACGGTTTCAATGCGGCTTCACAAAAAATCAAGCAGTTGGAAGCGCGGATGGCTGGTGTAGCACAGTTAAAAACCCACATCATCCAGTATTCCAAAACACGGGAAGTCTACGCGGCTTATAAGGAGTCCCGCCACAAAAAAGAATTTCTTGCGGAGCATGGCGCGGAGATTGCCCAGCACGAAGCCGCGAAGAAAGCCTTTGACGCTCTGGACGGCAAGGCCATTCCCAAAGTGGCGCAGCTTTCAGCGGAATATGCCGCGCTGCTGGAAGAAAAACGGGAACAGTACGAACAGTACAAGGCGCTGCGGCAGGATATGATTACTTACCAGACCGCACTCCACAATGTGGACAAGATTTTAGGATTGGAACCGCCAGAGCAGGCGCAGGAAAAAGAACAGCCCAAACCGGAACGGTGACGCAAAAGTGCCGCCCCATTCCAACCGGGACGGCACTACTTTCTTTGCAGCAGCGGCAGGATTTGTTTTTAAGATTCTCTAATAAACAATAATAACATACGAAAGGGGAACAGAAATGGAACTGAACTATTTTAAGGACAGGCTTTTTGATTTACTGAATGACAGCGAGGGGATGGGGATTGCCGACCTGAACACTGACGAGCAAAAAGGGCTGCTCACGGTCATGACTGAGGACGGGAATGAATTTGAAATCGTATGCCGGCAGGCAGCGGGAAAGGGGGACGGATGCATGACCGCAAGCTAACGGTATGTTACGGGCGCGGCAATTACAAGCAGGCTCCGCCGCAGATTCTTTTACAAGGCATATGGCTGGAAAGGGCCGGCTTTTCTGCCGGGGACAAAATCACAGTGAAATGCCAGGAGGGGCAGCTTACCATCACAAAGGACGGAACAAGGAAAGGTTCAGAAACCTCCTGACGGCGCAAAATGCGCCGCCCCTCTCCTGCGCGGATGTGCAGGAGTAAGCGACCGCAGGGAGCGCAAAGCCACGCCGAAAGGCGTGTTCGGCCTGACGCGCAAGCGGACGGCCTGGGGCTTGGGGGAACCCCAACAAGCGAGCCGGAAATCCGAAAAGGATATTCCGGCTCATTGCTTGCCTACGTTATCGGAAATTTTCTGGCTTGTTTTCAGCAGATAACATGACCGAAACATAAAACATCCCGTCTTTCCATTCAAAGCGGGTATCACCGTTGTAACGCTTTGCAATCACCCGTACCGACTCCGTCCCAATGCCAAAGCCATCGTGACTGGAAGAAAGGAAACGCCCGCCATTGGATTCTGGCGGCTGGTCGCTGGTGTTGTCCAGCGTCAGGTAAAGGGCCTGCTTTCCCTGCTGGCGGATATGCAGGCGGATGATGCGGGGCGCTTTGGAAGCGGCGCAGCCGTCAATGGCGTTTTCCAGCAGGTTCCCCAAAAGGGCGCAAAACTCCGGCTGGGGGATGATGGTTTCTTCCTCCATCTGGACAGAAACCTCCATATCCGTCTGCTGCCTCACCGCCTGCTCCCCGTAGTGGTGCAGTACGGCGTCCACCGCGTAATTTTTGCAGAACTGGCGGACCGTATCCGGCGGCAGGCTCTCCCCATAGGCTTTCACATACTCCGCAACTTTGGCCATATCGCCGCTCTCCACACAGCCCTGCAGCGCCTTAAAATGCTGGCGCAGATCATGTCGGGCGCGCCGGGTGTCCTCAATGCTCTTTTGCAGAATGCGGTACTGAATGGCCTGCATCTGCAAAAGACGGTTCTCCTCTGCCAGACGCATATTCTTTGCCAGCCCCCTTGCCATCCAGTAAAACAGCGCGTAACAAAACAGCAGAAGCGTCAGAAGCGCCAGCACCAGCACCGGATAGAACACCATGACCCGGTTGGTGTAGAGGGTGGAATATTCCTGGGGCTGCATGACAATGCTCAGGCTCCAGAACACCACCGGAAGAATCCAGAATACATACCATGTCCCCGGCATTTCAATCTCATCCAGAAGCCATCTTGCGGCGTGGGTGGCCGGATACCACATAAGCCCCAGCAGCGTCCAGCAAAACAGGGCATAGGCCGCCGCCCCGCCCGGAGAAAAAACCACAGGGCCGCTCTTTGGCGAAAGCAGGGCGTCCGCCAGGAATGCCAGGTTCCTCAAATTGGAAAACGTCCCGCAGACCGCCAGGAATACGCTGACGGATTTCCAGTAAGACAGCGTGACACTCCGGCAGTAGAACAGGGCAAAAAACACCAGCGAAGGAACCATCCAGAGATTCGTGTCCCACCGGAATCTGTAACAGACAGCGCCGCCCACACCAGCCCACAAGAACAGAGCAGGAATGCCCCATAAAGCAATCTGCCTGCCCTTTCCGTCCAGGTGTCCTTTCATGGGCAGATAACACGAAACAGCGCCGGGGATAAGAACCGAAAGCTCCAGCATGGGGCAAAGTATTGTATCGTTTCCCATCTCTAACGCCCTCCCCTCATCCGGGCGTAAGTAAAGGCGAGGAACTGTTCCCGCACTTCCCGGTATTTTAACCGGCTGATGGGAACCGCTGTCCCGTTTTTCAAAAGAAAACGGTCGGCCAGCAGCTCCTCCACCTGCTCAAGATTGACCAGGACGCCCCGCGTACAGTCACAGAAATAGGGATAGTCCAGCAGCAAAGCCGCAAAATCCGCCT
>NZ_QZEG01000087.1:0-6895 GCF_009917605.1 Anaerotruncus sp. 1XD42-93
TCTCACGCTCCTTTTTCAGATTTTTGTAGCATATCCCCACGCAGGGCGCATTTAGCCCGTAGGGACAGCGGTGGCAGGGATGTCCGGGCGGATGGACGGGGGAAGCAGGCGCGGCGCGGCCAGGGGACGGCCTTTGGGTCATCATCCGCTCAAAAGGGCTGTTGGTAAATCGCATCAGTCGTCCTCCCCGCCGTAGTTTTCAGGATAGTCCGGTTCCTCCGGCTCATCATAGGCTGTCGGTTCCTCATAGCCCGTCTGCCGGGTTTCTTCCTGCGCGTCCACATCCTCGTCCTCGTTGACCGTTTCCTCCTCGTCCCCGCCGGTCAGTTCGTCAAAGTCCTCCGCATCGTCCAAGTCTTTTTTAGGCTTATAGATTTTGAAGTAGTAGCCCGCGCCGCCAGCCGCCAGCGCCACAAACAGCACTAAAATCAGTGTGCCGGAACCGCCGCTTTTCGTTTTCTCCGGCTTTTTATCGGGTTCGGTTTCCGTATCGGTCACAGGGGCTTTTCCGGTACAGTCTTTCCGGTTCAGGGTGCAGACCGGGCAGTCGGTGTTGACCTCGCCGGCGGCGCACTGTTCCGTACAGATGCAGGCCGGCTCCGGGTCGGGGATTGCGTCCGTCTGCGGCGCGTCGTCCTCCTTGACTGCCAGCGCCATCAGGTCGGCTTCGGTGACGGCGTTGAGGAAATACACGTTTTCCGTATCGCGCTGGTTGTCGATAATCAGATAAAACACGTTTTCATCCGGCGTCTGGATGGTATAAAACTCCTTGCCGTCCTCATTGGTGGCGTTATCAAGCACCGTGGCCTGGCCGTCCGGGGTCAGGGGAACCGGGTCGCGGGGCGTGGTGTCCGCTTCCTCGTCCGGGTCGGCGCTTGCCGAAGCGGAGGGCTTTGTGCTGCCCGTGCCAGCAGCCGGTTTTGTGGCGCTTGTTGCCGGGGCGGTAGTCTGCGTGTTGGGTGAGGTTGTCGCGCCCGTTGTGGGTGTTGTAGCCGCAGGCGTGGTGGTTGTACCAGGCGTGGCGGATGTACCCGGCGCGGTGGTTGCCGGGGGCTGTGTCTGGCCGGTGGAGGGCTTCTGTTTGTTATCCTCCGCCTGATAGTTGGGGTTTTTGACCTGCACGATTTTTGATTTGTTTCCCGCAGCGTCCACCGCCTGCACCGAAAGCTGCTCGTAATCATCGGGCAAATCCCGCAACGGTACGTCCAGTGTGCCGTTGGTTAAATCGGTGTATTTCTCGCCGTCAATATAGATTGCCGCCACGCCGGAAAGGTCGTCTTTGGCTTCTGCCCGGAGCAGCCGCCCGTCCATGCTGGCGCGTAAGGTGGGCGCGGTGCGGTCGAAGCACTCCATATAGCGGGATTTTTCGTAAACTTTCCCATCGTGGCCGGTGGCGCAGACATAGACGGTGCAGTTCTCCGAAAGGTCGATTTCCCCGTACCAGCGGTTATCCCGCTGCTTCAAAGTGTCGGTTACATCGCGCCATTGCCCGTTTTTCTCGATTTTCACCTGAACGAGAGCAAAGCCGCTGCCGGCTTCATCGGTAATGCGAAACTCGGCGGCGGCGCTGCCGGTCGCCCAGCCGGAGGGCGGTGTAATCTTGATGGAGAGATTGGATGCCGGGATGAGCGCGGGGGCTTTGCCGGTGCAGCCGGTCAGGTCGGCTCTGCAGATCGGGCAGTCGGGGTTGACCGCGCCAAGCTCGCACTTGTTTTCGCAGACGCAGACCGGGACAGGCGCAGGGGCTTCGACGGTGCAGCCGGCCAGGTTCAGCAGGCAGACGGGACAGTCCGCATTGACCGCGCCGGGTTCACAGTGGGCGGTGCAGATACAGACCGGCTCCGCTGGCGGTTCCGGCTCTTTGCCAATGCAGCCGGTTACATCCTGCTTGCAGATGGGGCAGTCTGCATGGAGCGTGTCTGCCGTACACCTTGTTTCACAGATGCAGACGGGTTCCGGTTCCGTGGGCGGTTCCGGCTCTTTGCCAATGCAGGCGGCTACCTCCTGCACACAGACGGGGCAGTCCGCATTGAGGGTGTCCGCCGTGCAGCGAATATCACAGGAGCAGGTGATTTCCGGCTCGGTGGGTACTTCCGGCTCTGCGCCGGTGCAGGCAGCTACATCCTGCGTACAAACCGGGCAGTCTGCGTTGAGGGTATCTGCCGTGCAGCGGGTATCGCAGAAGCAGGTGATTTCCGGCTCGGTGGGTGTTTCTGTTTCGGTGGGTGCTTCCGGTTCCGTGCCGGTGCAGGCATTCACATCCTGCGTACAAACCGGGCAGTCTGCGTTGAGGGTATCCGCCGTGCAGCGAATATCACAAGAGCAGGTGATTTCTGCCTCTGCGGTGTCATGCAGCCCCTCGGCGGCAAAGGCCGCGCCCATCAGGGGGAACATTGTCCAGGCACAAATAAAAATGCACAGCAGCATCGCCGCCGTGCGCTGAAAGCGTTTTGTTTTCATATTCATATACTCAGATTTCCTCCTTATCCATGTTTTCAAAAGTTCGGGCATTGCCAGCCGGGGGCATCTTCGCCCCGCGTATCATATCCAGCAGCCCCCGCAGTTCCTCCGGTGAAGCCGCCACGCCGCGCACCACCTGCAAGATTTCAAGGTTTTCCTGCTCGGTGATCTGCTTCTCCAAGTCCCGCACACGGGCCTGCCACTCGGCGGCTTTTTCTTTGGCTTTCGCCAGGTCGGTTTTTAATCGGTCAATCTTCACGTTGTCCCTCCTGTTCTGTTTGGAATATAATCGGAAAAGTTTTTGACAGTGTAAAAAATCCGCTTGTTGTTCACCCAGCGCTGAAGCTGGCGGGTGATTTTCGGCGCGGTGGGGCGGTCGTAGACCATCACATAGGGGTCATAGCCCATGCCGCGCAGGGTTTCCACCCGGTACAAGTCCTGCTCATGGGTGCTGCCGTAATTGGTCAGGACGTAGACGCGCCGCTTTCGGTCGCTCTTAATGGCGGTCAGTTCCAGAAAACGCTTAAAATGCCCGGTCAAGTCCTCATTTGGATTGTCCCAGGCAAAATGCACCGCCTTGGTGCGTACCCGGTTTAGGAGCGCCACATTGTCCGGCGTAACCAGGCGGATGTCAAGCCCCTGGGAAAAGTCCACCCATGCGTGGCTTTCGGCAAGCTGTAAAATCAGCGCTTCATGGTCGGGGCAGGCGAGGAGGTTTGCGTCCAGCAGCTTGATTTCTTTCTGCCCGTCCCAAAACTCGGACAGGTCGGCTGCTTTGCGGCTTTTGCGCCCCTCCTTGCCGCTGACAATGCAGAATCCGCAGTTTCGCGGACAGCCACGGCTCAAAAAGCCATAGGCGGTATCGGAAAACTGCGGATATAAAGAAGCGTCCGGGCGGGTGTGTTCCACCGCATCCGGTAAATTTTCCCTTATGCCGTAGCCCGTGCCGCCTGAAATGACGGCATCGGCATTGGTAACGGCAATCGTATCTTTCGAGTAGGTATCTGTGAATACCCGGCTTTTATAAACAAGGTCGTAGTGGTTCCCTGGGTTCCACCACTCAACCAGGTCGCCCCGCGCCTTATGGTGCGCGGACAGCTTCATCAGGCACAGGTTCGGCCAGTTGTGGGAATCCACATCAATCAGTCCAATTTTCAAATCATACCTCCGTTTCTGGCAAAAATGCTTAAAAAAGTGTTTCAGGGTAGACGCCCATATCCGTACAGATGGGCAGACCAATAGGGGCTTCCCGTATTGGCGTAGGAGATCGGGTCGCCGCAGTGAATGAACCGCCCGCCGCCCACATAAATCCCAACGTGGCTGACCGGCCCCGGAGAGCTGTATGTACCGGTAAAGAAAATCAAATCACCGGGCTGTGCGTTTGCCGAAGATACCGGGGTACACAGGTTATAAAGCCCCTGTGCCGTCTGCCGTCCCACGCTGCCCACGCCGGACTGGTTAATGACCCACGAAACATAGCCGGAGCAGTCAAAGGATGTGGAGGGGGAACTGCCGCCCCAAACGTAAGGCCATCCTAAAAATTTTTCTGCTTCATGGAGCATCGCTTCAAAGCTGCCGTCCCCCATCGGTTCGCCGGAATAGTCCGGGATAGCCGGCCCGCCGGGTGTGCCGGGGATTGCTCCGGTTCCATCGTCGCCGTTGTCCACGAAGAAATAGGGATTTAAGTATTCGCCGTTTAGCATGACCTCTAAATGCAGGTGCGGCCCCGTGCTGTTGCCGGTGCTGCCAACGGCGGCGATCACATCCCCGCGTTTTACTTCCTGGCCTGCGCTGACGTTTAGGCTGGAACAGTGGGCATACCGGGACTGGTAGCCTTTATCGTCCTCAATCACCACGCACAGCCCGTAGCTGCCCGCGTCGCCAGCCGATACCACGCGCCCGTCCTGCACCGCCAGAATCGGCGTACCCTGCGCCACGGCAAGGTCAATGCCGCGATGCAGGCTCTTTTCCCCGCTGATGGGGTGTACCCGCCAGCCGTAGCCGCTGCTCACGTTCCCCAGCCATGAGAAATCAAAGGGGTTCCCAAACGCCTGCCGGTTGCCGTAGGTCTGCATATACACACCGTAGCGGTCGGTCTGTTCGCCGGGAGAGAGATGGCTTTGTGCCACGGCAGACAGCGGGCGCACGGTCAATGTGGTTTGCAGGACGTACCAGTCATAGGGGGCGCCGTCATCGTCGTACCGGGTTTCCACAATCACTTCACGGGTGAGGGTGTACTGCTCGGAAAAAATGCGGTCGATTTCAGACTGAACCCCTGCAAAGGTAAAGGCATTGAACGCCGTGGAAAGGTAGCCCAGCAGTTCATAGGGGTTGTGGCTGATTTCACCGATGTTGTAGCGGTATTCATCATAGCCGGGGTAATTTTCCTCGGTATTGTCAATGTCAATCTGTAAATCCGTTTCCTTTTCGGTGTAGTAAAGGTCGCTCTGGCAGATTTCCCCCTCGTCGGCCATGTAGGACGCAGAAATATAGGAGGACTGGAAGCCGGAGAACATAGCGGTGCAGGAGGTCAGGCCCGTGGCAAAGAACATCACCACCAGCGCCAGCATTGCAACCGCCAGAAAGACCGCCTTATGCGCCGCCGCATACTGGGCGATGGCGCGGGCAATCTTGCCGGTAGCGGTCAGGACGTTTTGGGTAAATTTCGCGCTCTGTTTGGCTTCATGGGCGGCCTGGGCGTATTTCCGCTTGATTTTCTGTTTCTGCACCCATTTTGCCAGCGCGTTTTTGCGTTGCAGTTCGGGGTTATCCCGCAGGGCAGTCTGCCATGCAAGGTCGGTGTGCGCCCGCGCCGCTTTCTGCTGTGCTTTCCGTAAAGTGCGGTAGGGCTTGGCGCGGCGGCGGTTCCGTTCCCAGCGCAGGACGCGCCCCACGCCCTGCTCGGCAACCAGTTCGCTTTTGTGGGCGGATTCCAGAGCCACGTTGTCGCGCTCGTATTCGCGGATTTTGCTGTGCAGCTTGATAACCGCCGCCATTTTCACCGCGCCGGCCCCACGGGAGAGCAGGGAGGGCCTGCGGTACTCCGGCAGCACTTCCTCCTCAAAACGGAGCCGCCGTTTCATTTTCCCGCTGGCTTCGTCAGGCTGGCGCTCCATGTGCAGGCGGCGCTTGGTAGGCAGCTTCATCTGCGCCTGCTCCACGCGGCGGTCTGCGCGTTCTGTGCGGCGGACGGCTTTTTCATACTTCTTTTGCTGGCGGATGGGGGCATCGGGTGCGGCATCGCTGGCAGTTTCCGAATCTTTGGCGGTATCCTCAAATTTCAGGCGCGTTCCCTGGGGCTTTGGCCTGCCCTCGGATGCTGTCTTATCCTCCGGCTTGGCGGCGTGTTCCGCCAGATTTGCCGCCTGCCGCTTTTTTATCGCTGTGCGGTCGGCGGTGGGGTCATCGGGTTCTTCTTCTTTGCTAAATTGCAGGCGGGAGCCACTCTCGGAGATACGCCGCTTTGTGGCGGGTATGTTGTCTGCGCCGCGCATAGCGGATGTTTCCCGGCTGTCTGGTCTGGCGGCGTGTTGGGCGGACTTTGCCGCCTGCCGCTTTCTGATTGCTGTGCGGTCTGCGGTGGGGTCTGCGGGTTCTTCTTCCAGGTCAAATTGCAGGCGGGAGCCGCCTTCAGAAGTGCGCCGCTTTGGGGCAGGAGCGCCCTCTACGCCGCGCATAGCCGTTTTTTCCTCACTGTCCGGCCGGGCAGCGTGTTCCGCGAATTTCGTGCTTTGCTTCTTTTTGCTCGTTTTCCCCCGCTTTTGGGGGCGTTTCCTCACCGGCGCGGGAGTGGGTTCCTCGGCGGCTGGCGCATCCAGTAATGGCATATCCACCGCGCCCCGCATGGTTGCCGGGGCATCGGGCGGCGGTTCGGCGGTGGCGTCTGCCAGATATTCCGGCGTAAGCAGCGGTTCCGTCTGTTCTGCCCTTGTTTCCGGCGCAGGGCGGGGCTGTTTCCGCTTTTTGCCGGTGTCTGCGCCCCGTACTGCCGGACGGCGGATGTCCTCCCGTTCCGTGGGGCGGGCGCGGTCAAAGGCGGCATCCGCCGTGCGCTGGCTGACGCGCTTTTCCTCGCCGGTGGCGCGGTTGTGTTCCACCAGACCGTCCCGTCCCATCTTCTGAACCTTTTTCTCCCGTGCCTGAAACCGTTCCCGGCTCACCGTGCGGCCTCCGGCGCTTTACGTTCCGGCTCCGGGGCAGGGCGGGCGGCGGCTTCGGCCTTTTTCTCGTTCAGCGCTTTTCGGATGGAGGGCTTTTCAGAGCGCGTGTCGGCCTTTAACTCGGCTTTGTATTCCTGCTCTTTTTGTTCAAAAACCTCATAGAAAAAGGCCGCAAAGCCTTTGCCGCTGGCACGTTCCGGGGCATCATTGATGCAGTCGCACCACTGGCGGCAGGATTCCTCTAAAACCGTGTCAAACATTTTGACGCGGGCAGG
>NZ_QZEG01000088.1:0-6703 GCF_009917605.1 Anaerotruncus sp. 1XD42-93
CGCCGTATCAAGCGATTTCGTCGCATTTTTACCCGCTATGACAAACTGGATATTATCTTTTTGGCTTTTGTCTTTTTTGCTCTCATTGTCGATGTGCTTATGTGAACACTACCTAATTCCATGATGTTCGGAAAGTCCAACGCTAAAGTCTACGTGAAATCCTCGGAGGGCATTAAGTTCTCCGATGTGGCGGGGGAGGACGAGGCCAAGGAGAACCTGGCCGAGATTGTGGACTACCTCCACAACCCGGATAAGTACAAGGAGATCGGCGCCTCCATGCCTAAAGGCATCCTGCTGGCGGGCCCTCCAGGCACCGGCAAGACCATGCTGGCCAAGGCGGTGGCCGGCGAGGCCGAGGTTCCCTTCTTCTCCATGTCCGGCTCGGAGTTTGTGGAGATGTTTGTGGGCATGGGGGCCTCCAAGGTCCGGGACCTGTTCAAGCAGGCCAAGGAAAAGGCACCCTGCATTGTGTTCATCGACGAGATCGACGCTATTGGCCAGAAGCGGAACTCGGGGAAAATGGGCGGCAATGACGAGCGGGAGCAGACTTTGAACCAACTGCTTACCGAGATGGACGGCTTTGAGGGCAACACCGGCGTTGTTATTCTGGCGGCTACCAACCGCCCTGAGTCCCCGGACCCAGCCCTGACCCGGCCTGGACGCTTTGACCGCCGGGTGCCTGTAGAGCTGCCCGATTTAAAAGGCCGGGAAGCTATTTTGAAAGTCCATGCCAAGAAAATTAAGGTTTCCGAAGAGGTGGACTTCCAGCAGATCGCAAGAATGGCCTCGGGAGCATCTGGAGCAGAGTTAGCCAACATCGTCAATGAAGCAGCCCTCCGGGCGGTACGGGATGGGAGGAAGTATGCTACTCAGTCTGACCTGGAGGAAAGCATTGAGGTAGTCATTGCGGGCTACCAAAAGAAAAATGCCATCCTTACTGACAAGGAGAAGTGGACGGTGGCTTACCATGAGATTGGCCATGCTTTGGTGGCTGCGAGGCAGACCCAATCCGCTCCGGTGCAGAAAATCACCATTATTCCCCGCACCTCTGGGGCATTAGGCTACACCATGCAGGTGGAGGACGGCAATCGCTACCTGATGACAAAAGAGGAAATCGAAAACAAGATTGCTACCTACACAGGAGGCCGCGCCGCAGAGGAGGTTGTTTTTGGAACAATTTCAACTGGAGCTTCCAACGATATTGAACAGGCGACCAAGTTGGCTCGGTCCATGATCACCCGCTATGGAATGAGCAAGGATTTTGATATGGTGGCGATGGAAACAGTGAGCGGCCAGTACCTTGGCGGAGATACTTCCTTGATCTGCCCCGCAGGGACACAGGACGAAATTGATCGTCAAGTGGTGGAACTGGTTAAAAGGACAATTATCCCGATACCCATTATATCAAGAGAACATTTATCAAGGGCTATAACCTGCATGGCAACCATCGTTGCTCTACCTGCATAATTCGGTTGGCGTTCAACAAGTCTTGCAATCCCGCCAAATAAATACAATGGTGTTGAAGCAGAAAATATCTGCGAAAAACCTGCTAATGTCAAACTTCTTGTTTCATCTGTTTCAAGCAAAAACTGCCAAAGGTAAACCAACAGTGAACAAATGCCCACGGTGTGAGCAATCAGTACTGCAGGAACAGGTTTCCATTTGCGTGCAAACTGTTTGCCCAGATAAAACCAAAAGGCTGTTGTGAGCAGAGGGAGTAAGTAGAAGCCTGCCATACCAATTACAGGAACCATAATCAAGACATTAACTAAATATCCAACTATTACAGGAACAAGAGTCAACAATATTAAAACACTTTTCTTCATATGGCATCATCCCCCCAAACCCCCGATTTGTCGTTTTCTTACAGCCATCAGTAGTGACCAATACACAAGCCTCATTTGATGGGCTGATGGTAGTGGCAAGCAATGCACAGGTATATGCCCCGTGCCGCTTGTTGGTGGCCGAGCTCCCCAAGCCCCCAGCGCATTGGCGTAGTTCTGTCCGATGCACAAGCTGCCGTTGGCGTCTGCTGGTATTACCAGCAAGGGATGACACCCCGGCGGAGCCGCCCCCGGAGGGCGCACGGCTGCCGTCAGGCAGTACCACCGCAGGCCCCTGGCCGGTGATGAGTAAGTGCGCTCTTCGCAGAGGGCCAAAAGAGAATGGAGCGCCTAGGTCATCCCCGGGCGCTCCCCCTTCGGCCCTCTCCTGCTGGTCGATCACCGTCTTTCCGGCCTGCGTCATCTTGCCACAAATACACAATACATCTCAAAATAACCGTCCTTAGATGGTGCACCGGGTACGGATAAATCCGAACCCTCAACCTCCGCCAGCGTGATAGTCTTGGAATCATCTTTATAATTGAAAGTAAGGATTATCCTCTCCTCATAAAGATACACCGCATTTACAAAACTGTCAATCAGCTTTTGACGCTGCTTCTGCTTTGACACAACAAGTTTGCTGAAACAGTAAGTAAAAAATCCTATCTGTTCTCTTGTAAGCAGTGGCTTGTGCATTTCCTCCTGCAAAATGCTGACTTCAAGCTAGCTTTTGATTTCCTCTAACTCGTCCAATCTTTGCTTGGTGGACGGGGTAAAAATCCCGGCTTGAATGGCGTTGAGCATATTGTTCATGCCTTTTTCCGTTTCCGCAAGCTGCTTTTTCAAAAGGGGCGGCTCGGTGCTTTCTTTCTTCTGCAACTCCATTAGCGCATCAATCAGCCGTTCCATGACTTCATCATTCATAGTTGCTTTCATGGTATAGTTGACAATTAAATCTTCAATCCAGTCTTTCTTAACCGCTTTCTTATCACAGAATTTCTTTTTCTTGGTGTTCACACGGCGATAATAGCGGTGTATTTTTATTGTGTGGCTTTCTCCCACCATAAAGGAATCGTATTTTCCACAATACAGCTTCGTTGTCAAAAGGTAATCGTCCTCGGCTTTGTGACGGGCAGGAGCCTTTTTGTTCTTTGCCAGCCGTTCTCGTACCCGTTCAAATAATTCTTTCGGAACAATCGCCGGGATACCCTCCTCCTTGGCTACATCACGATAACTGTACTCGCCCATATAGCGGCGGTTCTTTAACAGGTGGTTCATAATATTCAGCGTGATTTTCCCGTCACTTTCGTATACAATCTTCGCTTTGCTCTTGATTATATTCCACTTATGGAATATAATAAGCGTGTAGAGTAGAACAGAGCAAGGAGGGCGTACTGTATGTTAAAACATGGGATTTTGGGGTTGCTCAATTATAAAGAAATGACCGGGTATGAAATTATGGAAATTTTTCGAGACTCCCTAAATTATTTTTGGGACGCGAAAACCAGCCAGATTTATAGAGAGCTTCAAGGGCTGGAACAAAGAGAATGGGTGAATAAAACGGTTGTTCCGCAAAATGGAAAGCCGGATAAAAACGTCTATTCCATCACATCAGCAGGGCGAGAAGAATTACTGCGATGGCTTGCAGATAGCGACTTGGGATTGAGGGTCAAAACACCGATTTTGATGAAAGTCTTTTTTCTTGGGGAAAGAAGCGCGAAAGAAAATATTTGTTATTTTGATAGCGTTAAGAAAAGCTGCGAGTTCTTCCTACAAAGTTTAGATGCTGTTCCACGGCTCATATACACCTATGGCGATCTAATCGGTCAAAAAGAGAAAACACTTTATTGGCAGATGACGGTAGAATATGGGCGGCGAAGTTTACAAATGCAAATTGAGTGGGCACAGGACTGCATCCGGAGATTGGAAGGAGAAATGGAGTTATGAACATCTTGGTGATAAATGGAAGCCCGAAAGGGGCTGGCAGCAATACCTACCGACTCACGTCTGCGTTTCTGGATGGTATGAAGCAAGGGATTCAGGATGTTCAGACAAAGGGGCTTTCCATTAGCCGCATAAATATTAAACCCTGCCTTGGCTGCTTTTCGTGCTGGAACCGCACGCCCGGACAATGCTGCATACAGGATGAAATGCAACAGGTCATTCAAGACCTGCTTTGGGCGGACATTACAATATGGAGTTTTCCCCTATATTATTATACGGTTCCCGGTTCACTAAAGAATCTGATTGACCGCCAGTTACCTATGCTTCTCCCTTTTATGGAAGAAAAGGCCGGACAGGTTGGGTGCGGAGGACATCCCTCCCGATATGATATGAGCGGAAAAAGGACAGTGGTGATCTCCACCTGTGGCTTTTATACGGCAAAAGGAAATTATGACGGCGTATATAGTCTTTTCGATCATCTTTGCGGGCGGGGAAATTATACGACCATTTTTTGCGGTCAGGGCGAACTGTTTCGGGTGCCGGAGCTGTCTACGCGCACGAATGAGTACCTTTCATATGTGAAATTAGCGGGACAGGAATACGCCAGCGGTAGTATTTCCAACAAAACGCAGGAACTGCTTGACCAGCTTTTACTGCCAAAGGAAACCTTTGAAGCCTGCGCTGACGCGAGCTGGGGGATTGATAAGGGCGGCGCAAAAACAGGAGAGACCATCGCAAGAAAAGAATCTGACACACTGATTTTCACCAGGCAAATGGCGGCGCTTTATTGCAAGGAAAACTATCCCGGTAAAGACATCGTGCTGGAAATGCACTATACGGATGTGGAGGAAATCTACCAAATTCTATTAGGAAAAGATGGCAGCCATGTTTATACAGACGGGTCTTTAGCGGCCACCACAAAGATTGAAACGCCGGTTACTGTATGGCGTTCGATTGCGGCCGGAGAAATTCGGGGTGATGAAGCCATGATGCAAGGGCTTTATAAGGTAAAAGGAGATTTTACCTTGATGCTGAAATGGGACACCTACTTTGTCGGTTCACGGCCACAAATGCAACGAATGGAAGCCCCCCTATCGCAGAAAAACACCAATATGAATATTATGCTCATTTCGTGGATCGTTTTATGGGTAGCTCCTGCGATCCACAAGCAATGGGGTTGCCTTATCAGCATCGGTATCTGCGCGCTGATCCCCCTTATCTTCTATCGAAACAAAAAAACAGTATATGACATTTTGTCAAATGCTTTGGTAACGAGTTTTTCCGTTACCATGCTGGCCGGATATTCAGAAAAATGGATGTTGCCGCTGTCGTATCTTTCCTTTGCCGTGATGTGGCTTGTGTCCTGTTTTTGGAAAGTACCTCTTACTGCCCATTATTCCATGAACAGCTACGGCGGCGAGGGCGCTTTACAAAATGCTCTCTTTCTAAAAACCAACCGTATTCTGACTATGGCTTGGGGCGTTCTTTATCTGTTTACATCTGTTTTTACATGGCTATTGATGCGAACCTCTATTAGTAGCTTTGTTGGGCTTATCAATTCTGTATTGCCTATCTTCATGGGGCTTTTTACTGCGTGGTTCCAAAAATGGTATCCTGCAAAAGTGGCTGGGGGAAAGTAAGAACATTATATAAGCCAGTAAAAAATGCTTACGGTGGAGGTGGAGATGCTTGCTTATAACAGAATGGGTATTTTTTCCCGTCTAAGAACCTGTATTCATAATCAGAGGATGCCGGATAGGCGAGGGATTTTGCTGCCCTGCAAGGCGAAAAAACGCAGACAATACTTTGTGTATTGCAAGATTTTTCAACGCGGCAGGCCGGCAAAAGACCCGCTCAGACGGTGTCGAATGGTTGTGAATACGGGTTCTAAGAACAGAGAGAGGACAAACACAAGCCGGTGGTCGATCCCGACGCCGCCGAAACGGTCAAGCTGATTTACTCCATGTTCCTGCAAGGTAGCTCCAAGCGGGCCGTGTCGCTCCCCACCTGAACGAACACGGCATACCCAGCCCCTCGGCCTACCGGCGCATGAAGGGCCTGCCTGTTTCCTCCGCTGCGCCGACTGCGGCCAGGCCCTGGCCCGGAGCTTGAGCGGCAAATATGTATATTACGCCTGCTCCACCTATAAGAACCGCTCCCGGACGGCCTGCACCATGCACCCAATCAGGCACAACCGGCCGGAGACCGCCGTCCTGTTCGCCATTCAGCAGCAGGTACATTTAGCGGTTTCCTATTCTGAAATTATCGCGCTTATCAATACGGCCCCGATCAAGAAGTGCCAATCAAAGCGGTTGGACGACCTGATCGCGGCCAAGGAGCGGGAACTGGCGAAAGTCATCCGCTACAAGCAAGGGCTGTATCAAGACTGGAAAGACGGCGAGATCACTCGTGAGGACTACCACAATAGTGAAAGCCGATTATGAGCGCCAGACGGCTACGCTGACCGCTGTATTAGAGAACCTGACAGCGGAGCGGGCGGAACTGGCAAACGGTGTGGATAACGAACAGCCGGCGTTGGTAGCCTTTATGAAGTATCAGAACATCGACAAGCTGACCCGTGACATTCTTGTGGAACTCGTTGACCATATCAAGGTGTACGACGAGAATAGCAATATCAGCGTCCGCTTCAAGTTTGCTGATGAACAGCGAAAGATCGTCAAGTACATGGAACCCAACACCGAAGCTACCACCGCTTTGGCTGTTTGAGCCGTTACTCTCTCATATTGGCAGCTTGTTTTCCTAATAGGCGCTAATCATACCGTTTCATGCCCCTATTTTCCCACCTGCATTCCCTTTGTGCAATATTTATTTTTCAAACAAGGCCTAGGTTGTGTCGTCAATAGGAATGTGCTATAATAGTCCTCAAAGTAGCAGGAGGGCAGAAAAATGGCGAGGGAACAGCATCGACATGATAT
>NZ_QZEG01000089.1:0-6423 GCF_009917605.1 Anaerotruncus sp. 1XD42-93
CTCATCTTTTTCTCCTAAACTCCCTCTTTTTATCTTTCATAACCAGATCAGCCGATAATTTCTGATTATCTAGTCTATAGTTTACAGGATTTTTTGACAAACTGCAATACCTTATTTGGTAGAAACAGAGTGTATTCAAGAAGTTTTTATTTGGCGCAATGCGGAAGAGAGACCATATTTAGCAAAAGATGGATGTTTTCATATCCTCCAATTGTAGACATGGCAGTTAAGAACAGCCATAATGAAAATAAATTTTTTAGAAAGCGGAGGACCAGATTATGCAGCAGCTATTATCGCAGATCATGGATTATCTTGAAACAGGAAAAGCTGAGAAACGATTGTCACCGAATACCATAAAAGCCTATCGCATTGATTTACAGCAGTTTTGGGTCTTTACAGGGGGCGTTTGGGCAGACCAGGATATGTTGGGTCAGTATATCAAATATCTGAATCAGCAGTTCGCCCCGCGTTCGGTGAAACGAAAATTGGCAAGCATCCGGGCTTTTTATCATGAGATGAAGGTGAAAGGGGAACTTGAGGAAAATCCTTTTGACAGGCTCCAGATTCGGATTCATTCCCCGAGACAACTGCCGCGCATCATTCCCAGCCAGATCGTGCATGACCTTTTACAAAGCGCCTATGACAATTATAGGCCAGGGAGCCGATGGGTGTTGCGTGATATAGTCGTTTTGGAGCTTCTGTTTAGTACAGGGCTTAGGGTATCAGAATTATGTGCATTATCCAAGGAAACGTTCCTGTTGACTGATAGCGGACTTCGGCTTTTGGTAAATGGGAAGGGCAGAAAGGAGCGGATCATACAAATCACGACACCTGAACTGGTTCATCTTACTAAAATTTATGACAATGAATTTTCAAAGGAGATACAAAATCAGGGCGCTATCCTGTTCAACCAAAAGGGGCGTCCCCTCTCTCCGCAATCGGTCAGACGGATTATCAATAAATATTTGAAGCGGATTGGTGTATCCAGCCATGTGACCCCGCATATGTTCCGCCACCCGTATGTCAAGCACAAGACAAAAAGTTTTTTAAGAAATTCCAGAGTTTTTAAGGCCGATTTTTGCGCCCCATCACATTCCCTCTGTACAGAAGTCTTTCATTTTCCAGACAATATCAACCTGATTTCCGGGGTGAATATCCACACGTTCAATCAGTGCGTCAGCCAGGGCGGTATTTAATCCGCTGGCGGCTGAAATTTCCTGCGCCAGTTCCAGTCTGGCGTTTTTTGTTTTTGCGTCCATTTTCGCTTGGGCGATTTCAGCGGAGAGTGCGCCCTGGACTTGCCGCAGCCGTTCCAGTTCCGCATCCACATCGGCTTTCTGTGCCTTGTAGTCCTCCAGGGTAATCTCTTTCAGTAAAGCCTGCTCATATAGCACCCGTTTCCGGTCAAGACAGCTTTCTACGCGCTGGCTGTATTCCGTATGCGTTGCAATCTTAGTATCCAGCAGGCTGGCATTTGAAAGGTTCTCCACGTTCAAAATCACCTGCGCCTGCCTGGAAATAATCTCATAGAGGATTGCTTCCAAGTCCTTTTCAGCAATCCGCAGGCCGTGGCAGGCAGCAGACTGATCCACCTCTGTATGCTTGCAGACAAAGAAATGTCTTTTACTTGGATTGCGCGGCATTGCGTGTCCGCAGCAGCCGCAAAAGACCTTGCCGCGCAGGGGGTACAGATGTACGTTTTTCTTTATGCAGCGTTTTTTCGGCTTTAATTCCTGCACCCGCTGGAACAGCTCTTTGCTGATAATAGCCGGATGGTGGTCGGGAATCCTGAACCATTCGCTTTCATCACGGTTCCGTACCCGGCTGCTCCCCACCTCGACCACCTGTTTCCTGCCCATGACATAAGTGCCAATGTAGCGTTCATCCAGCAAGATGTTCCGAATGGTCGATCTCTGCCAAATCTGATGGGTTCTGGAAATATCGTGAATCTTTCTTCCCTTGGATGCTTTGTATTCGCCTGGTGTGGGGATTTTGCGCTCGTACAGTTCCTGAATGATTTCGCTGGAAGTACAGCCGCGCCCTGCCAGTTCAAAGATAAGCCGGACATTGGGGGCTGTTTCCTCATCCGGCTCCATGCGCCCGTCCGTGCCTTTCTGGTAACCGTAGGGACATAACACGCTCTGGTATTCTCCCCGCCGGAATTTCACATACTTGGCGGTTTTGTACTTGATGGAGAGGTCACGGCTGTAAAATTCGCTGATCAGGTACTGAAACGCCACATTGATACCGCCCGTGTCGCCATGCAGCGTATCGCTGTCAAAGCCGTCATTCAGGGAAATAAACCGTACCCCATACAGCGGAAAGACGCGCTCCATAAAATATCCGACCTCAATGCTGTTGCGCCCAAAACGGGTAAAGTCCTTGACGATGATGCAGTTGACCGCGCCCTCGCGTACCTTGTCCAGAAGTTCCTGCACGGCGGGCCGTTCAAAGTTTGTCCCGCTGTAACCGTTGTCTACAAATTCCAATACCTCCGCATGGGCGGCATCCTCCATCGCATCGGCGTACTGGTGAAGCGCCCGCTTCTGGTTCTCAATGCTGAAACTCCCCACCTTGCTGTCCTCGGAGGAAAGCCGGATATAAAGGCCAATCACATAGGGTTTATACATCTTCCAGCACCTCCATCAGCCGCTCAAAGCCGCTCTCAAATTTGAATTTCACATGAATGTCCTCTGCGCTGTTGACGGTAACGCAGTCAATCAACTGGTTTACCAGCAGGGCGGATAAGGCGGTATCTTCGCTGACTGCCGCCAGCCGTTTGGCTATATCCGTATAGCGTTCCATTTGATTTTCCAGCGCTTTCTGCTTACTTTGAAGCTGCTGCACACGCAGGACTGCCGTTTCGATTTTCTGTGTATAGTCGGCTTTCATTTCGTGATACTCTGTGCCGGTCAGGATGCCGGTAACGAAGTTCTCATACAGGCTGGTTAAGAATACCCGGTTGCGTTCCGTTTCCTGCTGTAACTTAGAGATTTCGGCGGTCATTTCCGCCTTTTTCGCAGTGATTTTGTAATCCTGATGTTTCAGCTTTGCGTGGGTTCCCACCACAACCTCGGCGTGTTTGCGGATAATGGCTAAAAGCGCGTCAAACAGCCTTTTTTCCGGCAGATGGGTAACACCACCCGGACAATACTGAACGCCCATCCGGTCATTGGCAATACAGCGGTAGGAGTATATCCCCCGTGACCTCTGCCGGTGCAGGTTCTTCCCGCAGCAGCCACAGAAAATACGTCCCCGGAGAATGTTCTCCGTGTAGGGGATTTTTTCCGTCCCCTGCTTTGCAGCCGCATGTTCCCGGACAGCCTGCACCCTTTCGTACAGTTCGCGGGCAATCAGCGGTTCATGGGTTCCCCGCACGACAATCCATTCAGAGCGGTCAGTGGGAACCTGCTTGTGGCCGACCGTTTTCGATTTCCCCTGCACCATATCGCCCATGTAGACTTCATCCGCTAAAATCTTGGAAACTGTCCATGTCTGCCATTTTCCGCTGCCCATGAGCCGCTTATTGGTAATCAGGCCGGTTTGAGCCAGATAGTGACCGGGCGTAGGATAGCCGCTTTGATTGAGCCGTTTTACCACCTCATTGAGCGATATGCCGTCAACCGTCCACTGGAAAATCTGCCGGACGATGGGCGCGGTATCTTCATTGACAAGCAGCTTGTGGCAGTTATCCGGCGCTTTTTTATAGCCAAAGGGCGGACGCGCCCCCACAAACTCCCCGTCCTGCATCGCCTGCCGCTGCTGGGCTTTTACCTTTTTGCTGATGTCGGCGGCATAAGCTTCATTTATCATATTTTTCAGGGGCACAATCAGATGGCTGCCGCTGTTTTCCTTGTTTTCGCTGTCAAACTGGTCGTTGACTGCAATAAACCGAACCTGATGCAGCGGGAAATACTTTTCGATATAGTAGCCGCTGTCAATCGCGTTCCGCCCCAGCCGGGAAAGGTCTTTGACGACCACGCAGTTGATTCTGCCGCGCTCCACATCGTCCAGCATCCGCTGAAAGGCTTCGCGCTCAAAGGTGCGCCCCGTTGTGCCGTTGTCGGTGTAAACCGCCACGATTTCAATATCCGGGCACAGGGCAAGATAGGCTTCCATGATCTGCTGCTGGGTTTCCAGCGAATCGCCGCGCCTGCCGTTAAATTCCACGGACAAACGGATATAGAGGGCCGCTTTCCAGACTTTCATCCCCACATGGGCGGGCTTTTCCTGCACAATGGGGTTTTTCCTGCTTTTCCTTGCCATATTAAACCGCCTCCTTTGTGGTTTCCAGCCTTGCCTTTGCCTGCTGGTATTCAAGCTGGTAACGGAATGTGATTTTCAGATTGTTCTTGCCCTCCACATGGATACACTGGATCAGGGTGATAACGGCCCGTCTGTCCAGGGATGTCATGGTGGAAAACTCCTTGAAATGCTGTGTCCAGCGCAGCCGGTCATTGGTGTTGGCGCTGGCCTGCTCCATTTCTTTCCGCAGGCTTTCAATGGCTTCCCGCCGCTGTTCTATCTGTGCGGTATACTGGTTTTTCAGGTCGCGGTATTCCTTTTTGTCAAGAAAGCCGCTGACGAAGTTTTCATACAAAGCCGCTTTAAACTGCATAGCCTTTTCAAGCTGTACCTCATTTTCCGCAATCTGCGATTTGAAACCGGCAATCAGTTCCTGATTGATCTGTTCCTCACTGATGCTGTCCAACAGCTTTTCCAGCGATACCACGTTGCGGATATGGGCCTGCAGGCTTTCCAGGACGCAGGCGGTCAGTTCATCCTCCCGCAACATGGTAGGGTGTTCGCAGCCGTGCTTTTTTCCGGTGGGACAGTGATAATAAATATACTTTTTACCCTTGACGGTATTGGTTTTTCGCGTCATACGTCCGCCGCAGGAGCGACAGATTAAGATGCCGGAAAACAGATAAACCGCATCCCCGTCCGGCGCTGTCCGGGTGTCCAGCCCCATGATTTTCTGCACCAGTTCAAAGTCCTGCTTGCGGATAATCGGGGCATGGGCGTTTTCGGTGCGTATCCATTCTTCGGCAGGCTTTTCAATGATGTCCTTGATTTTGTGGTTATGAGTGCTTTGTTTGCCTTGCAGCAGGACGCCAGTATAGGTTTCGTCCTGCAAGATACGCAGGATGGCATGGGCCGACCATTTTGCTTTCTGGCTGTCCGCATAGCCCTTTTTTGGATGTGGCAGGCCCCGGCTGATTTTATAGGCCAGCGGGGAGGGAATGCCCAGCCGGTTCAGTTCGTCCGCGATCCGTTTGGCGCTGGCCCCGTCAATGCGGCGACGGAAAATGTCCCGCACAACCCGCGCCGTGTCCTCGTCAATTACAAGCTGGTTTTTGTTTTCCTGGTCTTTCCGGTAGCCGTACACCGGGCAGGCTCCCACATATTCCCCGTTTTTGCGCTTGCTCAGTAAAGCGCTGCGCGTTTTCACCGAAATGTCACGACAATAGGTGTCGTTGAGAAGATTTTTCAGGGAAATGTTCAAATCATCGCCGTTATGTTCATTGGCGGTGTCAATGCCGTCATTGATTGCGATAAACCGTACCCCGTAGGCGGGGAAAATCTGGCGCAGGTAACGCCCGGTTTCGATGTATTCACGCCCCAGGCGGGACAGGTCTTTGACAATCACGCAGTTAATGGTTCCCTGGGTGATGTCCTGCATCATTTCCTGAAATGCGGGCCGGTCGAACAGAACGCCGCTGTAACCGTCGTCCACTCGCTCGTTTACCAGCGTAATGTCAGGGTGGGCGGCTACAAAGTCCTCCACCAGTTTTTTCTGGTTGGTAATGCTGTCGCTTTCCTCGCTCTGGTCAGCCGTATAGGAAAGCCGCAGGTATGCCGTTGCATCGTATTTTGCCATAAAAAAATCACTCCTTTGAAATTTACGGACTTTCCCCATAAATCAAAGAGTGATTCGGATTTACCTGATGCAATTCTTTTTCCACTGTCAGTATAGCACAGGCAGGCGGGGAAGTCAACACGTTAAAGTGCTAAATCAAAACTTGTTTCAGGCAGTCCTCCAAAGATACGCCGTTTTCCGCAAACTGCGCGCGGACAGTAAATTTGCCGCACTTGAAATGGCAGGGGTTCTTAATCTGGCGGAGAAATTCTGCCACCCGTTCTTCCCTGGGCAGGCTCTGATCCACGGATATGTCACGAATATCGACCAGTGCAGTATCGGGCTGGTTGTTTGCTGTGTCCTGCATCGTCATGGTTTGCTCCTCCTCTATGAATGAAAAGGGCCGCAGACGGGGTAGTCTGCGGCTCCTATGTACGTTTTCCCATCAGCCCTTGAAGCGGTAGGGCAGCTTGCGCCCGCCGCGCTGCTGGCTGTTATACTTTTCCAGAATGACGCGGGCGAACCGGAGGGCGGCTTTATTGGTGGAGAAGTCCATCTTGCCG
>NZ_QZEG01000008.1:0-98208 GCF_009917605.1 Anaerotruncus sp. 1XD42-93
TCTTTTGCTTTAGCCAGAGCTTGCCCAAAACCAAAGTTTTACTCGATTTTTTTCAAAAAATCGCGGGGTCGAGGGGCGGAGCCCTCGACGCGCTCCGCAGAGCGCGGAACGCTTTATCCTGAGAAGCGCATTTTTCGGGTGAATTGCCGCCCGAAGGGCGGCAAGAGGGGGCTTTTTGCAAGAGAAAAAGCCCCCTTCCGGTTTGGTGACCTGTATTAAGATTATAAACGAAAGATCGCCGCATTTCATCACGAAATACGGCGTTTTTCTGAACATAATTTCATTTTCTTCAATTAGCAAAGAATCCAGTCCCCAACCCACTCGTTTTTAGAAAAATTAAAAAGACGACGATAAACACGACCATTTTCGGATTTATAAACCCAATCAATTTTATCCTGACGGGGCTGAATAGTTGCAGAGTTTTCATTTTTGATCGCAACAATCTGCGCAGAAGTCAAACTTGTGGCAGATACCTGCACCCCCAAAAAAGAAACCACAAGCAGACCTGCCGATAAAGTAGACATCATTTTTTTACGAAGTTTCATTCTGTCTCACCTCATTGATAGAATTATAAACTGGTAAATCAGAAAATAGATTATGGTTATCATAAACTCTTCCCCAATGTACGCCATCTATATAAATGTCATATTGACCATCTGAACTCAAAATAAGATATGCATTATCAGAGTCCAAAAGAGAGTAGTCATCTGGAACAGGATATTCTGGCTCCAATATAAAAGAAAAAGCGCCAATCAGAAGCGCTGCACACACAAGCATACTTGGTACAAGATGTCGCTGACGCGCTTCTTTGGTCTGCCGATTGCTCATTGACAGCAACTGGAATCGCTGTTTCACTGGAGCCTCTTTTGCTGTTGCAAACGCTAAGGCACAGTTGGAAAGCGGCGAATCAACACTGATCCTTGCGACATCCACCAGACACTGCATATAGTCATTGGTTTCTTTGTCGCTCATATACTGGGTAACCACTTCATCAGCATGAAGCTCTAAGACTTTTGCAAGCTGACTCCTGAGAAGCGATGTAATTGGATTCCACCAATACACCGCACAGACAAATTCACAAAATATCTTGACCCAGGCATCATGGTTATCATAATGTGCGATCTCATGCCGGAGGACATGTGACCATTCCCCAATGGAAAGCTCCATGTCAGGTATCGCGATGACTGGGTATCGCCATCCAACCATCATCGGAACTTTAACCAGAGGAGAACATATCAGTTGGAAGGTTGCAATTCCCTTGGAACGCTTTTTGCATAACCCAACCAACGCTATTTTTGCTTCCGCAGGACAAGGAACCGCCGTTTTTCGTACAGCTCCTTCAAGCTGTAAAAAAGGAAGCATCGACCGCGAAAAGCAGATAACCGCACCGATTAGCCAGATTGTGACGAGAATCACTCCCGGGGATACCGCTATTTCCCCAAATACAAGTGGGGTAATCAGGAAATCCCGTAATGCAGGCAGGCCCCATCCAAGATAGATACTGGTTTCAAAGCCAAGCTCAAACGGAATCACCATGCGGATCATAGCAATCATCAGAAACCAGATAATCACTCTCGAACCGGTATAAACAAGCCACTCGTCCTTTTGTAAAAACCGCCAGACCAAGTAAACCAGCAGACTGCCGAAAAAAATGATGCTCAACAAACCGGTTGCTGAAATCATCTTAAGAGTCCGCCTCGAGTTTCTCCCGATGCTGGTGAACAAGCTCCTCCAGCTCATCAATCGTCTTTCTGTCTACATCTTCTTCCAGGAGTCTGGAAACGATTTGTGTCGTAGGCAGCTTGGGGCTGATGTCTTTGAACTGTTTGATGAAAAGCTCGGTCGTATACACTTCGGGATCCACATTGGGTCTATACCGACGGGAAAGAACGGTTCCACTGTGGACAATGTCCGCGATCTCGATCATCCCGGCATTCAGAAGATTTTTCAGAACCACATTTACGGTGTTGATGCTTGTAGAACTGATCCTGGCAATCTCAGACGCAAGATAAGGCGTATCGCTTTTCCACAGCAGGGTCATGACCTCCATTTCCCTGCGGCTCAACTGAATTGGATTTCTAATTTGGGGCACAGCACATCTCCTTTCTTTTTTCCTAAAACGGAATTTATTTTATAAATAATTATAATACAAAAAAATAGAAAGTCAATAGTTCTGAGGGAAATTTTTATCCGTTTTTTGAAAAAGCGGGTATCTGCCCCCGAAAAGTACGACGCAGGCTAAAAAAGCCGCGGCAAATCAAAACGGAACCGGAAGGAGAAAGCCGGGGGTAACGATCAGGATTGCCGCGCCCGCCGCGAACGAGACCCCGTTGGCAACAAGCGCATAGATAACTGCCAGCCAGCGGCGCGCCGGTTCTCCCGCCGGACGGTACCGGGGCAGCAGAAACGCATAGGCAGTCGCTTCGAGCAGAAATACCAGAAATTCCAACAGAACATATTCGACCATCAGCAGCAGGCCGCCCGCATGATAGGCGGTCAGATTGAGCAGGAGGTTCAAAATCCCCTGGGTGACAAGGTTAGCCGCCAGAACAATGCGTATCTGCTGTCTGGCGCGGTAACAGAACAGAACCGCAACCACAAGTTCGATCGCGACGGTTGCAGCCATCCGGCAGAAAAACGAAACAATCTGCCAGAGATAACAATACGATCTTTGCATTGAAAATTCGCCGATTTTTGTCTCGCCCGGCGACAGCGAAAGATCGTGCAGATCCGCGGTGAACAGGCTGTCAAATGCGTACCGCTCATAGCTTTCGGCGCTCACCACAAAAGCATCCTGCTCGGGAAAATAGAGCAGAAGTTTAAAACGGGCAGGCGGAAAATAGCCCCAGGTAAACGAGGAGGTCTCGGTACAGTCCTGAAAATATTGCAGGAAGTACCAGCCATCCGGACCCTCAAACGCTACAAATTTTTCCCAGATTGGGTATTCCGGGTCTTCAGGCGTATAGCGCGGATTGTCTGGAAACTCCTCCAGCGCGGTATACGGCCCGCAAAACGGCTCGGGAGAAAGGAGCGTAGCCATGTACCGTTGTCCCTCAAGCCCCTCGAACCGGATGCGGGTTGAGGCCTTCGGCCCCATATCCGCCGAAATTCCGGTCGACAAGAGAAGAACAGCCAGAACCATGCAAAGGACCGCCGCAACCGTCCTTCGAAAAAACCATCTGGTTTGGGCGGGACCACCTTTTTTTCCCTGGCGCAGAGAAACCGTTAAAGCGCCATCAGACCTGTTCATAGTCCTGTTCACGTGCGCGGGTATTCAACCGCTTCTTGCCCCGGACGATCAACCCCACGACTTTAGGCCCGGCATTGATGGCGATTGCCGCACCCGCTTGCCAGAGCGCCTTGGGGGAATGGCCAAACCGTTTGGAAATCGCCTTGCTCATCTCCTCCCCGCACTCGGCGGCCGAGCCGTAGACCACGACGGTCGGGGCTTTTTTATCCGCGCAGTTGGCGTATCCCACCTCTGCCAGACGGGTGATGAGGTTTTTGTCGCCGCGCACCTTTTCAATCACCGTAGTTTTTCCGTCTATGATCGAGATGATCGGGCGCAGACCCAGCACCTCCCCCACAAAGGCCGCTGCTGCGGGCACCCGCCCGGACTTTTTCACATAGGCCAGGGTGTAGGGGGCAAAATAAATCTCAACGGTCGAAAAAAAGTCGTCCAGATAGGAGACAATATCCTCTGCCGTTTTGCCGGCCTTGACCATCTTGGACGCCTCAACCAGCGGGTAGCCATAGCCCAGGGTATAACTGCCGGAGTCCAGAATTGTGATCCGCAGCCTGTCCTGCGCGTCCGGATGCTCCTCGAAAAAGGTCTTTTTTGCAAAAACCGCCGCTTCAAACATATTTGAACCTGCGGAGGTGATCGTCGTATTGATGATATCGGTATAGCCCTGTGCATAAGCGTCCTCATACGCCTGCTGGTAGGTCAGCGACAGGATGTGGCTGGTGACTGGCAGCTCCTTTGCTGCGGACAGTCTTTCGTAAAATTCCGGGATCGTGAAATCCACCCGCTCGTAATAGCCCTTCCCGTCGATCGTGATCGGGATCGGCAGCATCACGATGCCGCCTTCGGTCAGGTCCTGATCGCTGATGTCGCTTGCAGAGTCGGTCATCAGCAGAATCTTCTGGTTGTGTGCTGTTTTTTTTGCCATATCTGTTCTCCTATCCGTTCCATTCGTATTTGGTCAGCTTGCCCGCATTTTGCAGTTCGGGAAACTCCCACTGGCGCAGCGCCTCATAAACCGCCACCGCCACCGTATTCGAGAGGTTCAGGCTGCGTGCCCCCGCGATCATCGGCAGACGTACGCAGCATTCCGGATTTGCATGGAGAAGTTCCTCGGGGAGCCCCCGGTCCTCCCGGCCAAATACAAGGTAGGTGTTGTCCGGATACTGCGGCTCGGTATAGGTCTGCTGTGCTTTGGTGCTGAAATAATAAAATCTTCCCTCATTTTGCGCAAAAAATGCGGCCGATGAGGGATAGGTCGTGATGTCCAACAGATGCCAGTAGTCCAGCCCCGCGCGTTTGAGTTTGGCATCGGTGATCTCGAAGCCCAAAGGCCCTACCAGGTGCAGGCGTGCACCGGTCGCTGCACAGGTGCGCGCGATGTTGCCGGTATTCTGGGGAATCTGCGGCTCAATCAGAACAATGTTTAAGGTCGGCATGTTTTCCATCCTCGCGGTACAGAGTTCTGGCTGGCGCTCCCAGCCAGAGCCCTCTGTCTGTTTTCTCTACTTTACCATTTTGTCCCCGAGGAAGTCAATATCGTACAAGCGCTTCTTTCCTGCAAATTGACGTCCTGTGAACAGCATAGGGGAAGCTTCAGCCGTTATCTGCCCGCCGGGTCGACAACACAGGTTTTCTCGAAGGATATTTTTCCACATCATCAAAAATACTTGTTGAAAGAATGTGCAAACTATGATAATATTTTAAAAAATATACATAGGAGGTAGGGAAATGGAGAAGCAAAGCGGTTCAACACAAAAATGGTATCCAAAAAATATCCGGATCATCTTATCTCTTCTGCTCTTTGTTTCTGTAGGTCTTATTTTGATGTGGGAGTGCAGCGGATGGAACCCAACGTCCAAAGCGGTCATATCAGTATTGGGGAACACGGCGGCGGACGTGCTCGGCTGGGGATTGCCTGCGTTGCTTTGGCTGTTGGCTGCAATCGGAATATTGTCCCTTCTGAAAAAGGGAAAAAGGCTGGATGGGAGCCGGTTTAAAAGGCTTTCATGCGCCGGATTGTGTGTGGCCTCCTGCTCTTTTCTGGCCTGTGCCCCTGCCCCGCTGGGGGTCGAAAGGCAAGTGCCGGAACATCTGCCGGCCGCAGCAACTGTCGGTTCCCTTTCCCTAGCAGAGAGGGAATCCGGATCGCAAGCGCCCGAACCGGCCTTAACAAAGCGGTTGAATGTCAGCCAGGCAATCCTGAAAGAGATGGAGCCGGACAGGCTGTCTTTGGAACTTGCGCTTTATAAAGCCGCGGGAAAAGCCAATGCTGCAAGCATAGACAAAATTGAGGTTACCGTCTCGGCAAAAGACAAATTTGCCGTTGATACAGAGCTGACAATTCTTCAAAACGATATGAAAGCGGCGAAATGGGCGGCGGTTACGCTCTATAACACCTTTGCAGCGATAGAGGGGTATCAGGTTTCCCTCTATACGTTTGCAGTGTCTGCCAACCAGACTCCGCTTTGGACGATCTCCAAAACAGATGATGACGAGAAATTCAGCATTGCAAGCGTGACGCAGGATGGGGCAGCAACGACGTTTACCGCGCAGGAATTGGAGCAGGAACGTGCAGGGGCTGTATCTTCCGGCCAATCGGAATCGCCTGCGCGGGAGCCTGCCGTACAGAAACAACCGGTTCCTGCTGCACCGGCCCCTGCGGTCACATCCCCGCCGGCGGACAACAGCTGGACCGCTGACCTTGATAAAAACGCATCCGACACCAATGAGGTCACCGGGCCGTTGGATCAAACCGCTTACTGGGTACCACGCGGAAAATCCTATCATTTTTCTTCCAACTGCACCACGCTGAAACGCTCCAAAACCATTCTGAGCGGGAGCCTACAGCAGGCGCTGTCCGCCGGAAAAGCGGACCCCTGCAACCTGTGCGCAGGAGGCAGATAACGGACAGAATAAAAATACCGCCGGTTGCAAAACCGGCGGTATTTTTGATCGTCTGAGACCTGCAGCGGGTCAGAAGCTGGGGGAACGGTCCAGAAGCTCCTCGAAGATTCCGGCGAGAACATAGGGGGTATCGTCCGGGAAAATCGAATCCCCGGCCTTCATATCTCCGCCTGAGTCTTCACTAATCAGCTCCCCAAATTCGGTCAGGTTCCCATCGTTTCCGACCTGATCGCGGACGTCAAACAGCATTTCGTCGCCCACTGAAAGCATAAGCGGCATGAACGCGCTGTCTGAAACCATGATGCAGAGAAGGAACGGCTCTTCCTCGAGCACCGAATCTTCACCGCCTGCAACCGTCCCAGGCAGGTAGATATACACCCCATCGGTATAAACATCATCCGCGAAGAGGGCCGCCTCTACCCAGCCATAGTTTTGCTGGAGGACTGCTACCGTAATTGGCTGGAGAACCTCGTCAAAAAAGAGCTGGAAAGAACTGAGCGGGTCGATATACTCGGTATCCGGCTGGGATTCTTCCCAGAAGTGCTCCAGCTCCTCGGGCTGGGATCCCGCCCAGTCAGTCGCGATCTCTTCCGGAGCGGGGGCACTAGCCGCTTCCGAGTGGAGCTGTTCGTTCTCCTGCGCGTATGAGAACACCAACGACAATCCCACAGGCAGCAGAGTGAAAAAGATCATGACGATGACCACAGTAAGCAGGCATCCAACCAGAGGAGGCTTTCTGAGCGGCTTATCCAGCTTGGACGCGGATTGATATTTTTTTCCGTGGGCAAACCGCCGGGCAGTTTCTTCATGGTAGTAGTGGCTTCCCTGAAATACGCTCTGGTCGAACTCGTCAGAGATGTCGTACCGGTCCCGGTCGGGGGCAGGCTCGTCCTTGCGGTCACGCTCCCGTTCGATCTCCTGGTTTCTCCGACGGATGGTGCAGATCGCGCAGACATCATCAATGTAGCTTCCGGGAAGTTCCTTGCCGCAGTCATGGCAGTGCTTTTTTGGCATCCCCGGACGGATGCAGTCGTCATCCGGAACAGTGGACACCGGTTCCGTAGCTTTGGGCGTCTGCTCCGGGTGTTTGATCCCACAATAACAGCAATAAAGGCTGTCCTCCGGGATTTCCCGTCCGCACTTTCTGCAAAACATACAAATCAACCTCATTTCAGCGCTGCCCCCATCGGGAAACAACGCGCAAAGATTCGCGCTGCTACTCGCAGAAGCGCAGCGCAACCTCGGCAGCGGTCGCTGCGTCGGGGGTATAGCTGTCCGCACCGATCGTGTCACAGTAGCTTTGGGTAACCGGTGCGCCGCCGATCATCACCTTGACATTCCCGGCAAGCGGCGATTCCCTGACCAGGTCAACGACCCGCTTCATTTCGGGCATGGTGGTCGTGAGCAGCGCGGAACAGGCAATGATTGCCGCACCATGTTCCTGTGCTGCGGACAGGTATTTTTCGGCAGGCACATCCACCCCTAGGTCGATGACCTTCAACCCTTTGCCTTCAAACATCATCTTTACGAGATTTTTTCCAATATCGTGCTGGTCGCCCTTGACAGTGCCGATCACCACGGTGCCCTTCGATTCCACCCCCGCATCAGCGAGCAGCGGTTTCAAAAGCCCAAGGCCGGCGTTCATCGCGCGGGCGGCAAGCATCACTTCAGGGATAAACACCTTGTTTGCCTTGAATTTTTCACCGATCACATTCATGCCGGCCAGCAGCCCATCGTTTAAAATCTGGTCGGCGGAGATTCCCGCGTCTATCGCTTTTTGAATCTGCTGTTTGACAGCGGGTGCGCGCCCCTGCTGCAACAGTTTGCTCAGATCCTCCAACAGTCCTTCCAAAATAAGCCCCCCTGAAAACAGATTTTGTCCCCCGAATGCAACAGCAAATGCGTTTGGAACCCGACGCCTCACAGACAGAGGGGTACCCCTCGATTCCGCAGCCTTTGCAAAGGCCGAAAACGTCTGGTCCCGATTATTCACCCTCTGCCAAAGCAGCGGGCGTTCGGATCACTTCTAAAAACATCATACCCCAAAACCGGTCAAAATTCAAGACTGCGCCAAAAATCGCCTTGAGAGGAAACGGGACGGAAACCCACCGGCACAGCGGTTTCCAATATCGTGAAAGATTCGTAAACAAACGGGAGAATTCATAGAATATTCATAAACGGCCGGTAGAATGGGGGGCAGATCAAAAAAAGGAGGATGATCCATGGAGAAACCTGCGGTCAAACAGCAAGCGACGACAGCAGGGAAATCGACAAAACGACTGAAAAAATACATAGCGTCAGCAGGTGCAGGGATGGCATTCCTGCTGCTCTGCGCGTTTTCTCCCAAGATGCAGGCCGAAGCACTTACGCCGCCCGCACAGGAGACCAAAACCGTGACCGTTACCGAAAAAATCCCGTTCGAGACGACCTATGTCGACCTGCCAAACACCTACCGAGGCTATACCGAGCTGGTGAGCGAAGGCGTGATGGGCGAGCGGCAGGTCGAGGCGCAGGTGATCTATGAAGGGGATCAGGTGGTAAGGGTGGTTTCGATCAAGACGACGGAAACCGGCCGGCCGGTCAACCAGGTGGTCCGCCGCGGGACCAAGCTGCTGCGTACCCCGACGGCGGACGGGAGCGTTTGGAAAACCTCGTTTGCAAACCCGCTCAAGACCAGAGGATGGCTGTCAGCGGATTTTTACGACTACCACGGTCACAATGGGATCGACCTCGCCGCGCCTTATGGAACGCCGGTCTATGCGGCGGCGGGCGGCACCGTCGAGCTTTCGGGCTGGTACGGCGAGTATGGACGGTGTGTCATCATCGGGCATTCGGATGGCAGCAAGACCCTCTATGGGCACAACAGTAAGCTGAATGTGTCGGTTGGGCAGACGGTGAAACAGGGGGAGAAAATCGCGGAAGTTGGCTCGACCGGGAACTCGACCGGGAACCATCTGCATTTTGAGATTCGGGTGGGGGGGACATTCCTCGATCCGCTCGTTTATATGGATAAGTAAAGGTAAAGAAGGCCAGAAATCCTTAGTTTTACGGTGATAAGGAAGGATAGAAACTAACTTATCATCAACGCTGGCAAACAGGGTGCAGGCAAGAGCAGAGAACACATCACTTTCATTAGTGGTCGGTTCTCTGCTTTTCTGTTACGCAATAGAACGCTGTTTTTGAGGACAGACATATAAAACCCTTACCTTGTTATTTCAACATCCGCAAAGCCGCATAAATCAAGGATAAAACACCCCCTACTGTGTAACAATCCCCATAATAAATTGAGGGCGAAAGCAGTTTGCTGATTTCGCTCTCTTTGCTACCTACTATCGGTCGAAGCGGAATTGCAATATGGCTTCAACCAGTTTTGCCTTTAATCTGTCCTGCGTATCGTCATTGAAATACCCTTTATACATAGACGGATATTGATGTGCGCAGTATAATGCCGCAATACGGCGTCTACCGCTTCCGGCCCTCTGGCAACGGCTTTTTGTTGCTCATATTTCAATTTCTCCCATTCTTTTTGTAACTGTTTCAGCGCAACATTTCTCCTGCGGTTTATCGAACTCCTGCAACGCCCGTATCATCTGCCGATTGCTTCATCACGATAGCCAACGAAGTAATAAAGCAACAAAACTTCCCGCCTTAATTCCGGCAATCTTAATAATTCCGCTGCCAACCGTTCATCATCAACGATAACTTCCTTTCCCAACACAATAAATACAGTCGGCTTATCCTGTTTTTCAAAGTAGCTGTCCATAGCAGACGGTTCAAAATATCGTTCTGATATCAGATAGTCAAGGGATATTTCTCTTGCCTCTTTCTGCTTCAAATCCCGCCATGCATTAATTGCTTCATGGCGCAGGACAATCTTGCAGAACGCATGGAACGCATACTCGATATGTTCCATGAACTGTTCAGAATATCTCATTTTCTCTCACCCCCTTTCTTCCCAGTAGGGGGCTATTACAACAAATGCCCATGCAGCATAAAGCAGCATAGGCATTTGGTTAATACGAATCATCAAGACATACGAAATGATTTGACAGCTCATATTCATGGGTAGTAGATCCCCTGGATATCGTCTACACAAGAGGGGGATTGTGATAGAATGGAACTATCTTAAAAGACCGGGGGCAGAAAGATGGATGCATCCTATCATAGACACGACATAAACGATAAAGTATGGGAGTTGCTTGAACCACATTTGCCGGGGCAACGAGGCCAGTGGGGCGGGATTGCTCAGGATAACCGCCGTTTTATCAATGCGGTGTTTGGGATATTGCGAACCGGAGCACCCTGGCGTGACCTGCCTCCCGATTACGGGAAGTGGGGCAGTGTTCATCAGAGGTTCATCCGTTGGCGCAGAAAAGGTGTTTGGGAAAAACTCTTGGAAATTCTGATCGATGAGCCGGATTGTGAATGGCTGATGATCGACTTCTATTCTAACAATTCAGATTTCAATTTTTCAAGCAGTCGTTCGGCAATAGGGGTAAAAATTTGGTATTTTTTCCAAATTAAATATATCTTTGTTTCAAGCTTTGGCGTGAGGGGACGAAAAACAAGTCCGCTTTCAGGGTTTGTGTCAATTAGATGCTCAAAAGTTAAAAGATAACCCAGCCCCTCTTTCACAAAAAGCGACCCGTTATATGATAGACGAAACGACCCTTCAAGGTGTAATTTATCCATGCTGTTGCCACACCATTTGGAAATATCATTGCTCCATCCCTGTTCGGAACAAAAAAGAGGGAGTCCAAATAAGTCATCCACGCAGATGGCTTCTTTTTCCGCTAATGGACAGTTCTCTGGCATGACAACACCCCAAAGATCAGCATGGGGAAAGGTTAAATAATGATATTTTGCAGTATTGGGTTCCTGCGCCAGTACGGCAAAGTCAATGATACCTTTATCCAGTTTTTCTGTAACCTGTTCCGTGTCGCCGCTGGTAATATGATAATGCAGATCAGGGTAAGACTCTTTGAATCTTCTGATTGTGGCGGCGAGGCATCTGATCTGGTAAGATTCCGCCAAACCGAAGTAAACATCCCCTCCCAGAACATCATCCAAAGCAAGAAATTCTGTTGTAATTTTGTCAGCTATTTTTATCAAGTCTTCTGCCCGTTTTCGAAGCAAAACACCTTCCTCAGTCAGCTGTATGCTGAAACTATGGCGAGTAAACAGTTTTTTCCCAAGCTCGTCTTCAAGTGCTTTTAACTGCTTGGAGAGAGTAGGCTGGGTGACGTGGAGCAGCTGCGCCGCACGGGTCATGTTTTCTTCTCTTGCCACTGCGAGAAAATATCTCATTGTCCGAAGTTCCATATTGTCCTCTGTGATATTCTAAAAATTTATATCATGATATAAATTATAGCCATTAGCGAAATGAAAGTCAAGAGGATATAATACAGACATAGCAGGAGGGGAGGCGGTCATACGGATGATCTGATTCAGAATCTAAAGGATGCAGGTTGCAGTGCTCAGACCATTGAGAAGGTCTGCAGGCTGTATGGTAACGGCCAGGTTCAGGATGTGATTAAAACGCTGCGGAAGCACCGCTGCAACTTGATGGACAGCCTGCATGAAAGTCAGGAAAGGGTTGACTGTCTTGATTTTTTAGTATGGAGAATGGAAAAGGGAAAGTAATCATTAAAAATAACAAAAAAGAAAGAGAGGTATTACAAGATGAAAAATACTGTACAACTGGAATTGACAAAGGAATGGGATAAGACTTTCCCGAAAAGTGAAAAGGTGAACCACCGCAAGGTGACATTCCCTAATCGTTACGGGATCACGCTGGCGGCAGACCTTTATGAACCGAAAGGAGTGGAAGGGAAGCTGGCTGCGATCGCGGTATGCGGGCCGTTTGGCGCGGTAAAGGAGCAGGCATCCGGGCTGTATGCACAGACGATGGCGGAGCGTGGTTTCTTCACGATGGCATTTGATCCTTCCTTCACTGGTGAAAGCGGCGGCACACCCCGATACATGGCTTCACCGGACATCAATACAGAGGATTTTCAGGCGGCTGTGGATTTCCTTTCCGTACAGGAGAATGTTGACCCTGAGCGTATCGGCATTATTGGCATCTGCGGCTGGGGAGGCTTGGCCCTGAATGTGGCGGCACTGGATACCCGCATCAAGGCGACGGCTGCCTCTACCATGTATGATATGTCCCGTGTCAATGCCAACGGATATTTTGATGCGGATAATTCCGCAGACGCACGATACACAAAGAAGGAAGCCATGAACGCCCAGAGGCTCGTGGATTATAAAAATGGCAGCTATGCGCTGGGTGGTGGCGTTGCCGATCCGCTTCCGGAAGATGCGCCTTTCTTTGTAGCAGATTATCATGATTATTATAAGACGGATCGCGGCTACCACAAACGTTCGTTAAATTCCAACGGCGGCTGGAATGTGATCGGCTGTATGTCCTTTATGAACCAGCCTATCCTTCAGTACAGCAATGAGATACGCGGCGCAGTCCTTATCATGCATGGGGAGAAGGCACATTCCTGCTATTTCAGCCGCGATGCTTATGCCGCAATGGTGAAGGATAACCCTTATACAGATAATAAGGAGCTGCTGATCATCCCGGACGCCGTCCACACAGATCTGTATGACGGCGGCGGGAAGGACGCCATCCCGTTCGATAAGCTGGAGCAGTTTTTTTCGGAAAATATGAGATGACATTTATAAACTTAAAATACGAGATGGAAGACGATGTTAGGAAATTTTATGTATTGTAACCCGACGAAACTTTATTTTGGCGAGGATTCCCTTGCCAGTCTGAATGAAGAACTGCCAAAGTATGGACAGAATGTACAGCTTGTGTATGGCGGCGGGTCGATCAAAAAGAATGGTATCTATGATCAAGTCATGGAGATTTTGAAAGCAAATGGAAAAAATGTGCTTGAAGATGCAGGCGTGATGCCAAATCCAACGGTACAGAAGCTGTATGAAGGCTGTAAGATTGCCAGAGAGGGTAAGGCAGACCTGATTCTTGCGGTTGGGGGCGGTTCTGTCTGCGACTATGCAAAAGCGGTTTCCGTATCTGCATACTGCACAGAAGATCCCTGGGAAAAATATTATCTTCAGATGAAAGATGTGGACAATGAGATCATTCCGGTGGGATGTGTCCTGACAATGGTTGGCACCGGCTCTGAAATGAATGGCGGCGCAGTTATCACGAACCATGAGCAGAAATTGAAGATTGGCCATGTATTTGATGAGAGGGTATATCCGAAATTTTCCATCTTAAACCCGGTATATACCTACACGCTGCCCCAGTATCAGATGGTTGCAGGAATCTATGACATCATGAACCATATTACGGAGCAATATTTCTCCGGGGAGGACGACAATACTTCTGATTATCTGATGGAAGGCTTGCTGCGATCTTTGATCCATTCCAGCAGGATCGCTGTGAAGAATCCTACGGATTACGAGGCAAGGAGCAACATCATGTGGATTGCGACATGGGCGTTAAATACCCTGGTGGCAAAAGGAAAATCTACAGACTGGATGGTGCATATGCTTGGGCAGGCGGTTGCGGCACATACGGATGCAACCCATGGCATGACCCTTGCGGCGGTATCCATGGCCTATTACCGCTTTATCTGCCCATTTGGGCTGGCAAAGTTCAAGAGATTTGCCGTGAACGTATGGGATGTAGAGCCGGAAGGAAAAAGTGATGAACAGATCGCAGCGGAAGGCCTGAAAAAAATGGAAGTTTATATGAATGAACTGGGTCTTACGATGAATCTGAAAGAGCTTGGGGTAACAGAGGAGATGCTTCCGGGAATTGTTGAAAGCACACTGATCATGGATGGCGGATATAAGGTGCCGGACAAGGATGAAATCAGGGAGATTTTAAAGAACAGCCTATAAAAAGCCAGTATAACAGAGCGAAATAGGCTGTCCCAACGTATAAAAACAGAGGAGCAGATAAGATGAATACAATAAATGACAAGGTGGTTGTAATTTTAGGGGCATCCAGTGGGATCGGTGAGGCAACTGGCAGATTCCCTCGAAGGATGCACCATTGCTTATAAGGCGGCGGATGTGGCCAGCTATGAAGAAGTAAAAGCTGTGATCGATATGGCTGCGGAATTGCATGGCCGGGTGGATATACTGTACAATAATGCGGGCATTATGTCTCCTGCCGGTATATACCAGCAGACGCCAACAGCGGCTTGTACATCAGACGCAGCCGCGCCGATCACCGGGGGCTTGGGGGCCTCGGCCACTAAGAACCCGTATTCACAACCATTCGACACCGTCTGAGCGGGTCTTTTGCCGGCCTGCCGCGTTGAAAAATCTTGCAATACACAAAGTATTGTCTGCATTTTTTCGCCTTGCAGGGCAGCAAAATCCCTCGCCCATCCGGCATCCTCTGATTATGGATACAGGTTCTAACAATCGGCACAGGGTATATACCTGTGCATTGCTTGCCATGATCACCATGATCGTCTACGTGTTCTCCGTTTGCTGGTGGTACTTATCCATAATTTCTTCCATACTGATATTTTGCAGACTTTTCTGTAAGTCCTCTCGGACATTTTGATAGGAAGAATCCAGTACACCATGAATGCTTCTCCCTACTGGACACAGGCAGGATGGAGATGCATGGATGCCAATCAGTTTATTGAGAAAATCCGGCTCAATTGCATTGCAGATACGATACAAAGTAATCTCGTCCAAAGAACAATTAAGCGTCGTACCACCAGTGCCAAACTTGACAGAGAGAATGCCGTCCTTTTTTAATGCACTGACGATATTCCGTATGGTTACAGGATTCACGCCAGTGGAGAGTGACAACAATTCACTTGTAACTTTCTTGCTTTCTCCATACTCACAAATAAAAACAAGACAATGTATGGCCACAGAGCATTTGGTACTTATGTGCATATGGCTATCCTCCCCGTTTCAACGCAATTGTATATCGGCTATGATATCACAAAAAAATTGCGGTGTAAATATTGACATTGCATCAGATGTGGAGTATACTCTTTGCGGTATAAATCTAAAAATTACACGTTGGAGGTACATGATATGAAATATGCACAACTGATTTTCAGCCCGACAGGCGGAACAAGAAAAGCGGCGGAGATGGTTACAGCGGAGTGGAGTCCGTCTGTAGAAAACATTGACCTAACAAATCCTGCTGTAAATTACTCGAAATACAAGATGGAAGCAGATGACCTTGTTCTGATTGCATTGCCCTCTTATGGTGGGCGTGTTCCTGGCCTCGCCGCTGAAAGACTGGCAAAGATTCCGGGTAATTCCGCAAAGTGTGTGTTGCTATGTGTATATGGTAACCGGGCTTATGAGGATACGCTGGTTGAAATGGCAGACGTGGCAAAAAAGGCTGGGTTCTCCGTTGTTGCCGCTATTTCCGCAGTTGCGGAGCACTCTATTATGCACCAGTATGCGTCTGGTAGGCCGAACCAAGAAGATGAGCGCCAGCTCAAGTCCTTTGCGAAAGTAATCCTTGAAAAATTCAAGGCAGGAACATTGGATGGAGGGCCGCAGATCCCAGGCAATCGACCTTACAAAAAGGCAGGGGATGCGAGCTTGGTCCCAAAGGCTGGTACAAGCTGTAACGGCTGCGGACTCTGCGCAGATAATTGCCCAGCAGGGGCAATCTCTAAAGAGAATTTGAAAACAGCGAATCCCAAGAAGTGTATCTCCTGCATGCGGTGCGTTGCGAGGTGTCCCCAAGGTGCCCGGAAGGTAAATGGTGCGTTGGTATCCGTTGCATCGCTGGCAATCAAAAAGGCTTGCAGCGAGAAGAAAGAAGCCGAACTTTTCATATAGTGGCAAAGCAGAGGGAATCGTTTGATTATTGCTGATGAATACTGAACAAGGGGGGATTTCACTCGGTGAAATCCCCCTTGACAAATGTTCTCTTGCCACTTTATGGAGATGCAGTGGAAGCACGCTGTCTGCCTGCACACCGGCGAGTATTTCCATGGGCCGTTTGAAACCACCGACAAGCAGCTTCCCATGATCCTGCTGATGAGCGAAGGCCGCACCCGCACACTGGATGAGCGCTGCCTGAAGTTCCTGAACACCTATGCCGAAAACTTTATCACCATCGACTTTGCCAAGATCAACAAGGGCCGGATCGACCCCAGCGTAGTGGAGTTTTTCAACCCTGTGGTGATGATTCCGGTGGAGCGTTACTATGTTTCCCAGATGGCGGAGCTGCGGGGCCACTCGATGGACGATCGCCGCTACATGTGGAAGGTAGAATATTAAGGCTTAATTTTCTTGTCTGGCTTGCTTTTTTCTTGTGCTTTTGTTATCTTATATAAATGGATGTTTTTTTCCATTCGCTTTAGATATACACAAGTAAGGAGTTTTAACCATGCTGGACGCGAAAACTGCTACCCCCTTGTACGTTCAATTGATCGAAATTTTAGAACGGCAGATTGCATTTGGAGAATTGGAAGCTGGGGAGCGGTTGCCATCTGAAAGTGAATTGGCCAAACAGTTCGGTGTTAGCATTATCACAGTGCGCAACGCAGTGGGAGAACTGTGCAAACGCGGGCTATTGGAGCGTAAACAGGGCAAGGGAACCTTTGTGCGGAAGGTGAAATACATGCGCGACAGCCGCACCCTGTCCAGCTTTACAGAGTCCTGCCGCGACCAGGGGATGATTCCCGGCGGGAGAACTCTGGAGAAGAGTACGGTTGTCCTCAACCCGAAAATAGCCCGCCGCCTGGAGCAGGCCCCTGGCAGCCAGGGGATCTACATGAGCCGTTTGCGATTTGCGGACCGGGAGCCGGTTATCATTGAGCGGAACTATTTTCCCATGAAATACGCTTTTTTGATGGAACAAGAATTTGATAACAACTCTTTGTTTGAGTTCCTGAAGGAAACCTATCAGGTGACGGTCACCCGCTCGGATAAAGAAATCGAGATGTGCCGCGCAACCAATACAGAGGCGGAGCTGCTCAAGGTCCCGGTAAATGCACCCCTGATTTTGGTAAAAAGTACGGCGTATGTCCAGACAGGCGAACCGATTTATGTAGGTACACAGGTGATGAACGGCGAACGGTTCACTCTTCAAATCACGCAGGGAATTGTGCTGTAACGCCGCAGCACAGACCCTTGTTTGCCGGAGTCCAACCAAAAGGAGGCTGACACGATGTACGCAGATATTTATTCCCATGAAGCAGAGGGGATCCAGTGTGTATTCGATAACAAAAAATGGGTCGTTTGCATCAAAAACTGGAAGCCCAACAACGATGTGGATCAGATTCAGTATCTGGAAATTCACCACGCGACAGATGAACAGTTCATCCTGGTAAAAGGCAAGGCGCTCCTGCTGGTTGCCAGCCGGGATGAAAAGGGTTTTGATATTCAGGTGATCCCGATGGAGCAGGGGAAGGTGTACAATGTCCCTCAGGACACCTGGTTCAACACGATTACCCAAAAGGACACAAAGCTGGTCTATGTTCAGGACGCTGGCACCACAGGAGAAAACAGTGAGTATCAGGACATGACAGCGGAAGAGTTGGAATCTGTACGGCGGACAGCCAAAGGGCTGCTGTAATATCCGGCTTTTTTTTAGAACCGAACTATAATGTTATAAAATAATATAGTTCATTTTAGAATCATATTTTGGAAGAGTTTTACGCGAAGTCAAATATTGTGAAGGGGAGGTATCCTCCATGGAGTTTACTTGCTACTCGATGCTGATTGATTTTACCATTGCGGCTATATTCCTATTCGTTGCAAAGCTCCTGCGCGAGAAGATCAAAATCCTGCAAAGCCTCTTTATCCCTGTCAGCCTGCTGGCCGGTTTCCTGGCCCTGATCGCAGGCAAGAACGGCCTGAAGCTGATCCAGTTCTCCGGCCAGGCTGGTTCTTATTCCGGTATGCTCATTATCGCTGTGTTCGTCTCCCTTGGCCTGAGAGGCTTTAACTTCTCCAAGGGCGGCATCAAGGAGAACTTCGACCGGATCGGCAGCTATTACTGCCTGCGCAACATCGGCTGGTGTTTCCAGTACAGCTTCCCCATCATTTTTTCTGTGCTGATCCTGGGCATTTTTGCGCCTGACCTGAATCCCGCTTTTGGGATGCTGATCCCCGCCGGTTTCCAGGGCGGCCACGGTACAGCCGCGGCTTTGGGCAATACCCTGGGCGGATTGGGCTGGGAAGCCGCCAATGACCTGGGCATGACCAGCGCTACCATCGGTATCCTGACCGGTATCTTCGGCGGTATTGCCCTGATTAAACTGGGTACCATAAAGGGCTATACAAAGTTTGTCAAAGACTTTACCCAGCTTCCGAATGATATGCGCACCGGACTGATTGAGGAGGGCAACCGCCCTGCCCTGGGTGAAGAGACCGTCTCCCCGATGGCCATTGATCCTCTGGCCTGGCACCTGATGCTGATCCTGATCCCTACTGGCCTGGGCTATCTTTTGACCAATTACCTCCAGGACCTCACCGGGTATGGCCTGCCCAGCTTCTCCATCGGCTTCCTGGTCGCCATCGTGTTCCACTTTGTGCTGAAAGCGATAAAGGCTGATAAATATGTGGACAACCGGATCGTCAGCCGCATGGGAAGCTGCTGCACCGATTTCCTGGTCTTCTTCGGCGTGGCTACCATCAACATCCCGGTGGTGTTGGAGTACATCGTTCCTTTCTCCCTGCTGATGCTGTTCGGTATCGTATGGGTTGTGATCCACTTTGCAGTGATCGCCCCCCGTCTGCTCAAGCAGGAGTGGTTCGAGCGCGGGATCTATGTCTACGGCTACTCCACCGGCGTTACCGCGATCGGTATGGCGCTGCTGCGCATCGTCGATCCCGAGAACAAGAGCTGTACCTTGGATGATGCCGCGATCGTCACACCCATTGAGTCGATTATTGAGGTTTTTGCGCTGGCCTATGTCCCTGTGGCCTGTGTGCAGGGCAACTGGGTCATCGGTGTGGCACCTATCCTGATTTACATGGCAGGTTTGATCGTTGCCAGCCTCATCTTCCGGTGGTGGCATAAGCATCCCCGCAGTGTTTTTGACGAATCCCTGTTGGAGAAGAGATAATCGGGAGGTGACAGCATGGGCGCACTGCGCATGGAACAACTCAGCGGCATGAACCTGCATTACCAGCACCATAGCCTGGAGTATTTTTTGGATCAGCAGGTTGCGCTGGGGATCAAAAATGTGGAACTTTGGGGCGCCTCTCCCCATCTGTATGTGGACGATGCTTCGCCGGAACGGCTCCACTATGTCCGCAAGGCCATCAAGAGCCGGGGCCTGCATTTGATCTGCTACACGCCGGAAACGGTGGTATACCCTATCAATATTGCGGCAGAGGAGGAACATATCCGTTGGCGCAGCCTGCAATACCTGTCCCGGGCAATCGAAATCGCTGCGGAACTGGGCTGTGGACGGATGCTGCTTACCCCGGGATGGGGATATGTGGAAAGCGGCAGGGAAAAGTCGATGCCCTATGCGCTCCAATCCATAGAGGTTCTGACCAGAAAGGCGGAAAAGGAGGGTGTTATCCTAGCGCTGGAGCACTTGTCCCCCATCAGCTCCAACCTGATTAACACCGCAGCCGATTTGAAAATGGTATTGGGTCAGATTCCAAGCCCCAACCTGAAGGCCATGCTGGATACCTGTCAGGTATGCCTGGTTGGGGAACATGTCCGGGACTACTTTGAAGCCCTGGGGAAAGACCTGATCCACATCCATATTGTGGACGGCATGCCGGGCGGGCATCTGGCTTTCGGTGATGGAACCATTCCCCTCCAGGAATTTGTGGAAACCATCGGGGCCTATGGCTACACGGGTTTCCTTTCCATGGAAATTTCCGATCGCCGGTATTTTGAAAAGCCCGAACTTGCTGACAAACAGTCCATGGACCTGTTCCGCAAATGGATTGGATGAGGAACTTGCAAGCGCTACTCTATCTCTACGAATATGGCGGAAGGCAGGGCGATCCAAGCTCTGTCTTTCGTCGTTGTTGGCCGTATCATCAACGGCAGAATCAAACGTGATTTATGGAGGCACCGTATGAAAACATTGAAAACAACGCAGATCGCCAGTTCAAACTATCACTATATCAAATACAGCCTCCCCTATTTTCTGGATTCCATGGCGAGGCTGGACCAGCATCTGATTGAATTTTACGCCGCAAGCCCTCATCTGAGCATCGAGGATGCTACATACGCAACCGTGAATGACCTGAAACGGGAATTGGATGCCCGGGAGATTAGGGTATGCTGTCTGACACAGGAGCAGTGCGTCTATCCGATCAACATAGCCTGCGAGGATGACGCCATCCGGGAGCGCAGTGTCCAGACTTTTTTCAAGACCATCGAATTTGCGGCACAGCTGCAAGCGCCATATGCACAAATCGTCTGCGGGAGGGGCTATTTTGACAACCCGGAGGAAGATGCATGGAAGCGCAGTGTACAGTCGATGGCCCGCATTGTGGATAAAGCGGAACGGTACGGCGTGACGATGGTGATTGAGGCCGCCAGCTATAACACAACCAACGTGGTATACGACAGCCCGCGGATTCGCCGGATGCTGGACGAGATAAGCAGCCCAAATCTAAAATGTATGCTGGATACCTGCGCAGTGGCCATGGCGAAAGAGGATATCCGGGAGGACCTGGCACTCCTTGGCGCGGATATGGTTCACCTGCATTTTGCGGATGGGACGCCGTTGGGACATCTGATCCCCGGCGAAGGGAACCTCCCGCTATTGGACTATTTGAACGCTTTGGATGAGTTCGGATATACAGGGGCAATCCCATTTGAAATTTATAACCGCCTGTATGATTTCGACCCGGAGGAAACGATGAAAAAGTGCCTGGCATATTTGACGCGGGCGATCAATGGTTGATCCGTTAGAAGTCCTTTTAGGGGCAATTCTCCCAGCCGCCATGCGGCTGGGAGAATTGTCTGCCATGATTGCGGAAAGAGATGAGCTTTATGACAAAAAAGGAACAGCATACGATTGACATGTGCAGCGGAAGCCTGCCGGGCAAAATTTTGCTCTTTGCCCTGCCTCTGGCCGCCTCGAGGCTGTTGCAGCTGTTGTTCAATGCCGCAGACATTGTGGTGGTCGGCAAATTCGTAGGCAAGGAGGCACTGGCGGCTGTAGGTTCCAATACAGCGTTGATCAATCTGTTGATTTCCATCTTTGTAGGGCTGTCGATTGGTACGAACGTAACCTTGGCGAGAGATATTGGGGCCAAACAGATGGATGCGGTACGGCGGGGCGTGCATACCTCCGTCTGTCTTGCTTTATTCAGCGGGGTTGTTCTGATGGTATTCGGCATGTGCGTTGCTCCGCAGCTCCTGCGGTGGATGGACTCTCCGGACGATGTGATCGACCTGGCTTCCCTGTATCTGCGGATCTATTTCCTTGGAATGCCCGCCACTATGACCTATAACTTCGGCGGTGCGGTACTGTCTGCGCAGGGGGATACCCGGCGTCCGCTGTACGCGTTGTTTCTTGCGGGAGTTGCCAATGTGGCAATGAATCTGCTGTTTGTCATAGGCATGGGCCTGGGAGTAGCCGGTGTTGGCTTTGCTACCGCGATCTCTCAATATATTTCTGCGGGACTGGTGTTGTGGTTCCTGGCCCAGGAGCAGGACGCGATTCGCTTGGACTTCCGCCAGCTGCGGATGGACCCGGAAATTGTCCGGCGCATTTTTCGGGTGGGTTTGCCCGCTGGTTTTCAGGGGATGGTGTTCGAGCTGTCCAACGTAGTCATTCAATCTACAGTGAATACGTTTGGCTCCACCATGATGAGCGGGACTGCTGCCTCGCAAAATATCGAGGGATTTGTTTTCGCCATGATAAACACGTTTTACCAGGCTGCAATGACCTTCACCAGTCAAAACTATGGTGCGGGGAAATATGAGCGCGTGGACAAAGTGACGGTTTACTGTCAAATCTTTACGGTTGCGACTGGCCTGATTTTAGGAAACCTGATGTTCTATTTTGGCCATGACCTCATTGCAATTTATGTACAGCCGGGCCCGGAACAAGAAGCGGTGATTCAAGCGGGATTGATCCGCATGGGCCATGTCGGGCGGCTATACGCCTTGTGCGGTATTATGGACACGATGGTTGGTTCTCTGCGCGGCCTGGGCTGCTCTGTGGTGCCCATGCTTGGCTCGCTGGTCGGTTCGTGCCTGCTGAGGCTTGTGTGGGTTTATACCATTTTCCCACGCAATCCGACGCCTGAAACCCTGTTTCTGTCCTATCCGGTCACATGGATTGTTACCGCGGTCTTCCAGATTGGGGTTTATCTGTTTATTCGAAAAAGTATTTTTGAAAAAGTGTAAGGCGAAATCACTGCCTAAAGTTGATGCAGAGCTTGAGGGCAAATCTGCTCTGGAAGTTTCCCCTGAACGCATCATAAAAACAGGAGAGCCGCCCTAAATCTGCTTAACTGCGCAATATGCCGGGACTTCACACATATAATGGTAGCGGATGGGATTCCAATACGCCCCCTGCGCAGGGCTGCTTAGGAGGTACGGCTATGGCTGGTCTCAAAGAGGAATACACGGACATGAAAGGCCGGAGACATCGTGTAGAGCATCTTACTGTTCATGCGGAAGATTCGGCCGATCGGGAACGGGTCAAGGAGGAACTGTTTCTTGCTTTGACCAGCGCGGAAAAGCGGATTCCCGCATCATAAACAGATATCGTTTACCATTCGGGAACTGGTCAAATGGCAATCATCCTGTATGCCCGCAGATCCGTGGAACGTGAGAACAGCATCAGCTGCGAAACCCAGCTTGCATATTGCAGATCGGTTATCAAGCCCGATGAACAGGACGAGAAGGTATTTACCTTTGTGGACAATGGCTTCTCCGGCGGCAACGTCAACCGCGACGGCTTCCAGAAAATGATGAAGCTGGTGCGGCAGGGGAAAGTGAAGAAGGTTATCGTTTATAAGCTGGACCGTATCAGCCGCTCACTGTCAGACTTCGTGAATATTTTGCAGGAGTTCAAGGAGCACAGGGTAGAATTTGTGTCCTCGCAGGAATCCTTTGACACGTCCTCGCCTTATGGGGAGATGCTCGTCAAGCTCCTGATGGTATTTGCCGAGTTTGAGCGTACATCCATTATCAACCGTGTCACCCAGGCGTACGCCCACCGCAGCGAAATGGGATTCTATATGGGCGGCAGGCGGCCCTACGGGTTTGAGTTGATACCAACCGTCATCCATAATGTCAAAACCAAGAAGCTGAATCCCATCCCCGATGAGGCGGAGCAGGTACGGTACATTTTCGAAGCCTACGCCCGGGAGAACCTGTCCCTGCGGCGGCTCCAGGACACTCTGGTGGCTGAAGGCAAGCAGCCCTTGAACGGAAGCAGCTGGACAACGGCAAAGCTGTCCACGCTCCTGAAGAACCCGATCTATGTCAAGGCTGACTCTGATGTGTACGACTATTATGACTGCCGCGGCGTTCAGATGGTTACGGACGTGTCTCTGTTTACCGGGGAGAACGGTGCGCAGCTTTATGGCCATACCAAGCATGACTCCGGAAACGCGGATTGGTCGGATATGAAGCTGGTGCTTCTGACCCATCCCGGTATTGTAAGTTCCGGCATCTGGCTAAAATGCCAGCACAAGCTGGAGCAGAACCGGAAGATTGGCAACAGCGTCAGCAACTCCACCAGTTGGCTGGCCGGGAAGGTGGTCTGTGAGAAGTGCGGCCATACGATGACCACCATCAAGGGGAGGATCAATAAGCGTGGGGAGATACGGCGGTATTTCAACTGCACCGGAAGGTCTCATAAGAAAACCTGCACCGGGCCAAAGGTGACGATCTATGCCGGGGATTTGGAGGATATGATCTGCGAATGCATCTCCGCAAAGCTGGAGGACCTGAAAGAGACGGAGTGTACGCCCCAAAAGGGCAATGCGGCAGGGATCAACGATCTGAAGCTGAAAATCAGGGCCATTGAGAGGTCGGAGAAACAGCTCCTGGATGTCATGTTGGCGGGTGGATTCAACGATGCTCTTCTGACACTGGCAAATCAGAGAGCCGTCCAGCTCGAGCGGGATCGATTGGCGCTGCATCAGCGTATAGAAGCCCAAAAGAGCAGGAGGGCAACGGGCATCGCTGTCAATCTGGCCCAGTTATGGAGAACCGCCGGCGATAAGCGGAAGAAAGCGGTTGCTATGGCGATGATACATAAAATCTTTATCAGCGAGGACGGCAGCACGAAGGTGCTTTGGAACCTATAACAAAACGCCAGGGCAGAGCGCCCTGACGTTTTTTTGAGAGCAGGCTAACATCCCAAAAGAGGACAGCTTCTTATAAATCCGGCATTTTAGCTCCCTGCTGATGATTGAAAAGTGTATGAGTGTGTGGTAATATAATCTTGCAAATAGGCGGTGTGTTTATCAGTGCCCCCCAAAATGCAACGTATTTGTGGGAAATGTAAAAAATGAGTTTGAGCACAGAAAGAGGGATGCGCTATGGGACTTATTAAAGCTGGATTAGGTGCGCTTGGCGGTACACTTGCAGATCAATGGAAAGAGTATTTTTATTGTGAAGCGATGGACAAGGACGTCATGGTCACCAAGGGCAGGAAACGCACAGGCTCCCGTTCCTCTAACACCAAAGGGAATGACAATATTATCTCAAATGGCAGCGTGATTGCGGTTGCTGACGGACAGTGCATGATGATTGTAGAACAGGGCAAGGTTGTGGAGCTGTGCGCAGAGCCGGGGGAATTTCAATATGACACGTCCACAGAGCCGAGCATTTTTGCCGGAAGCCTTGGCAGCAGCATACTGGGGACGTTTCAGACGATTGGCAAGCGGTTCACCTTCGGAGGTGATACCGGGAAGGACCAGCGGGTGTATTACTTCAATACCAAAGAACTGATCGACAACAAGTTTGGCACGCCGAACCCAATCCCGTTCCGTGTAGTAGACTCCAAGATCGGGCTGGATGTGGATGTCTCCATCCGCTGTTCCGGCGTTTATTCCTATAAAATCGCGAATCCGATGCTGTTTTATGCCAATGTCTGCGGCAATGTGGAGCAGGAGTATACGCGTGATGAGCTGGATGGCCAGCTGAAAACAGAATTTATCAGCGCGCTGCAGCCTGCGTTCGGAAAACTTTCCGATCTGGAATTGCGCCCGAACCAGATTGTCGCACATAACACCGACCTCGAGAACGCAATGAATGCTGTACTTTCGGCAAAATGGGGCGAACTGCGCGGGTTGAAAGTGGTCAGTATCGCGCTCGGCTCGGTCACTTTGCCGGAAGAAGATGCGCAGATGATCAAGGAGCTCCAGCGGACAGCGGTTTTGCAAAACCCGAATATGGCCGGGGCGACTTTAGTCGGCGCACAGGCAGATGCCATGAAAGCGGCGGCTTCCAACTCTGCGGGCGCCATGGCTGGTTTTATGGGGGTCGGGATGGCGATGAATGCGGCGGGCGGCATGAATGCACAAAACCTGTTCGCTATGGGACAGCAGCAGGCAAAGCAGCAAACTGCGTCACAGACGGGGGCATGGAAATGTTCCTGCGGGGCAACGGCATCAGGAAAATTCTGCCCCGAATGCGGCGCGGCAAAGCCTGTGGCGCGTGACGGATGGAAATGTTCCTGCGGGGCAACGGCGTCAGGCAAATTCTGTCCGGAGTGCGGCGCGGCAAGACCTGTGAATCCGGACGGATGGAACTGCTCCTGCGGAGCAGTGAACAAAGGGAAGTTTTGCCAGAACTGTGGGGCGAAGAAACCGGCGGCGGCACCTCTCTATCAATGTGACAAGTGCGGATGGGAACCGGAAGACCCCCTGCATCCGCCGAAGTTCTGCCCGGAATGCGGGGACCCGTTCGATGAGAAGGATGCGCGTTGATGGGATAGAGGCAGGTTCGGGAAGCGATTCTTTTTAATCAAGAGAGGTGGAGACGGTGGCTGTAATACAGGAATATAAATGTCCCTGCTGCGGCGGTGCGATTGCTTTTGACAGTACCATACAGAAGATGAAGTGTCCTTACTGTGATACAGAGTTCGAGATGGAAACGCTGGCAGACTACGACAAAGAACTGAAAAGCGAACAGCCGGATGACATGAATTGGGAGCCTGTTTCCGGTGAGGAATGGCAGAATGGAGAAATGGATGGGCTGCGTTCCTATGTTTGCAAATCCTGCGGCGGCGAAATTGTGGGGGACGAAAATACAGCGGCTACCGCCTGCCCGTTCTGCGGCAACCCTGTCGTTATGATGGGACAGCTTTCAGGCGCGCTGAAACCGGATTATATCATCCCGTTCAAGTTGGATAAAAAGGCAGCAAAGGAGGCGCTTCGGAAGCATTATGAAGGCAAGCGCCTGCTTCCGAAAGTGTTCAAGGATGAAAACCATATTGATGAGGTCAAAGGTGTATATGTGCCATTCTGGCTGTTTGATGCAGAGGCTGATGCCAATATGCGCTATAAGGCGACCCGGATCAGGTCCTGGAGCGACAGCCAGTACCATTACACAGAAACCAGCTATTTTTCGGTAAGCAGGGGCGGGCGCATTGGGTTTGCGCGGGTTCCTGTTGACGGCTCCGAGAAGATGCCGGATGATTTGATGGAATCCATTGAGCCCTTTGACTTCTCGGAAGCGGTGGATTTTCAAACAGCGTATCTGGCGGGCTATCTGGCGGATAAATATGATGTGGATGTCGAGCAGAGCATGAAGCGCGCCAATGAGCGGATCAGGAAAAGCACAGAGGAAGCTTTTGATGCAACGGTGCAAGGTTATGCAACGGTTATAAAAGAAGCAGGCAGCATCCAGCTGTGCAACAGCAAGGTGAAATATGCGCTTTACCCTGTCTGGCTTCTCAGCACCAAATGGAATGGCCAGAATTACCTCTTTGCCATGAATGGGCAGAGCGGGAAGATGGTGGGGAACCTGCCGCTGGATAAATCGGCATATCGGAAATGGCTGTTTGGCCTGACAGGCATAATAGGCGCGGCAGTGTTTGCTGCCTCCTATCTGTTTTGGCTGTTGTAAGGGGGGCTGAGGATGAAAAAGGGATTCTGCGGTGTCTTTCTCACGCTGTTTTTATGCATCGCTTTGGTGACCCCCGTGTTCGCCGAGCCAGGTCTGCCGCGGCTTATAGACGAAGCGGAGCTGCTTTCCGCCGGTGAGGAAGCTGCCTTATTAAGCCAGCTGGACGAGGTCAGCGAGAGACAGGAAGTGGACATCGTAGTGGTTACGGCCAATTCCCTGTCGGGGGCGTCTGCCAGGGAATATGCCGATGATTTCTACGATGATAGCGGCTATGGTTTCGGAGAGGACCGGGACGGCATCCTCTTCCTCATCAGTATGAAAGAACGGGAATGGTACATATCAACCAGGGGATATGGAATAACGGCGGTTACTGACGCGGGATTGGAGTACATGTCCGAACAGTTTCTGGGTGACCTGAGCGAAGGCAGCTATGCATCGGCGTTTACGACCTTTGTCCGGCTGTGTGATGACTTTATAACGCAGGCAAGGACGGACATGCCGTATCAAACAGGGCGTCTTCCGAAGGAGCCGTTCGAAGTGTTTGGCAGCCTTGTAACTGCATTGGCGGTCGGTTTTGTGATTGCATTGGTTGTGACAGGGCTGATGAGGACGCAGCTGAAGACAGTGCACAGGCAGTCGATGGCAGGGAACTATATCGAAACTGGCAGCATGCGCTTAACAAGGGAGAAAGATCTGTTCCTGTATAGAAATATTGTCCGTACTAAAAAAGTGAAAGACCCGCCCAAAAGCAGTTCGGCGACGCACACCTCATCTTCGGGTGCAAGACACGGCGGTGGCGGCGGGAGATTTTAAAAGGCACACTGGATATGGGAATAAAGCCCCCATATCCAGTGTGCTTTTGGGAGCTGGCGGATGCCATGCTGTTAAGTATCTTCTGTAGGCTGCCGCCCACGGGGAATAAAATCTGCTTAAACCAGTACGGTTTGCTTCGCCGAAGTTAGCAATTTAAGTAAGAACCCGTATTCACAACCATACACAAAGTATTGTCTGCATTTTTTCGCCTTGCAGGGCAGCAAAATCCCTCGCCCATCCGGCATCCTCTGATTATGAATACAGGTTCTTATCTCGATTGAATTTATCATAATAAATTTGCACCGAAATGTCAACGAGTCCTTTCAGATTTTTTGGTAAGAAGAATACATAGAAAATCGTGAATTTTGGGAAAATTCATCTATGTACAAGCACCCGGCCATACGATTCTGGCGGAAACAAGCGCATCGAGATATCCAAAAATATCTTGATACGCTTTCCGACGCTATTGTCTACAGCTTGAGCTTACCGTCCTTATGTGCTATGATACACGTAGCAACAAACCGACAAATCGTAAATTTGACAAAGGAGCGTGGTTGTGTGAAAAAGGCAACTACGTTGGTTTTCGCATTCGTTTTCGTGCTGGGTTTAACAGGTTGCGGAAAGAACAATTCGTACAAGATTGGAATTACTGTTCCTGCCGGAAGTACAGAGACGTACGTTTATTCGGACGAAGAAATATCCCCTACCGGCAATAAGATTACTATTTCTTCTGGCGAGGGATTGGGAGATACCGAAGTCGTGTTAAAGCCAATCGAAGTTAAGGAAGAAAACGCGTATGATGAAGCAGAATATCTTACGCCCGGTATGCCAGTAAAAATGGACGCTGAAAAAGGGGCATGGTTCAAAGTTGGTATATCTATGCAAAATAAAACAGACACAGAGATAACTGTTTATGTCGAAATCGAGGGTGTAGAAGTTAGAATTGAATAAATTTACAGTTTATCGGGGACCTTTACAGAGCGGCCAGCGAAGGGGAAATAGGCATTCATGCGCTCAGGGGGCCTGATTGCTTATTGGGAAAAACAGATAAAAATTCTTATATTTTACATTAAATTCATGCACAGGCCGTTGGCATAAAAATCCCCCGGATGATGGGAAACCATCCGGGGGATTTTTCGACTTACGCGTAGGTGTCGAGCAGATGCCCAGACACAGATGCCGGAACCGCCTGCTGCAAACTTTGGATCATTTGGGCGCTGCTTACCTCAACCGATTCCATCGTTTTTTTCAGCATCGAGACCGCAACCGACTGGAGCGCATCCCCCATATGGAGGCTGGTGCTCGCTGAAGCAATTACAGATAAATCCATCGAGTTACCCCCTTTCTTTCTCTTCCAGTATATCCTCTTATGGGAAAGATTACAAGTGCATTTTGTAAATTTTCTTTCTCAGTAGGTGGGCCCCTTGTCTATGATTGACAATTTTATACTGATAAGATATAATCAATCTGGAAACAAACGTCAAAAAGTGGCGGGCAGGGTCCTGCCCTGTTTTAAATTTCTGCGACAAGACGCTGGGAGGGTTCTGGAATGGATAAACTGTTTGACCTCATCATCATCGGCGCCGGACCGGGCGGTTATGCGGCTGCCGAGCACGCTGCAAAATTCGGCATGAAAACCGCTGTTATTGAAGAACGCGAGCTGGGCGGGACCTGCATCAACCGCGGCTGCATCCCCACCAAATCGCTCATCTACGCAGCGCGCCTGTATAGCATCATGAACCACTGCGGGCAGTTTGGCCTGCAATTTGAACAGGGCAGTTTTGATCTGAAAAAAATCTTCTCCTATAAGGACGACGCGGTCGGGCAGTTCCGGGACGGAATCCGGCATAAGTTTCAGGAAAACGGGATTACCTACATAGAAGGGCACGCGCGGGTGATCGGTTCCAAATCGGTACGGGTCGCCGCAGCGGACGGCTCCGAAACCACCTACGGCGCACAGCATATCCTGATCGCCTCGGGTGCCCGACCGGCCATACCTCCGATCCCGGGTGTCCTTCTGCCGGGTGTGGTCACCAGCCGGGAGGTCCTTTCCGAGCCGGTCTGGAACTACGACCGGTTTGTCATCATCGGCGGCGGTGTGGTTGGCATCGAATTTGCAACCGTTTTCAATGCGCTTGGCGCGCAGGTTTCGGTCATCGAGCAGGCTGAACGGCTGCTTCCGCCGATGGATGAAGAACTTTCCGAAAACTTGGAATCCCTCCTGCGCAGCCGTGGGATTGAAGTCTACACTGGCGCACAGGTCGAGCGGATCACCAATGAGGGCGGATTAGCCTGCTGCTTCACACAGGCTGGTGTGGAACAGACGCTCCCGGCTACCCGGATTCTGGTGGCGGTGGGCAGGCGTGCGAATATCGACGACCTGACCGGCGAAAACGTATCGCTCGAAACCCGGAACGGACGAATCGTGGTCAACGGCGATTTCATGACCAGCATCCGGGGTGTTTATGCAGTCGGGGACGTGATCGAAGGAATCCAGCTTGCCCATCTTGCCTCCGCGCAGGGCATCCACGTGGTGGAGAAACTCGCAGGCAAGCCATCTTCGGTGCTGCTTTCAACGGTTCCCAGCGGTGCGTTCGTCGATCTGCCGATCGTTCCGAGCTGCATCTATATTGATCCTGAAATCGCCTCGGTCGGCATCTCGGAGGCAGAAGCCAAAAGACATGGCATCTCGGTCAAATGCGGACGCTATTCGATGTCCGGCAACGGGAAGGCGATCATCTCCAAGGAAGAGAGCGGTTTTATCAAGCTGGTATTTGAGGCACACAGCCGGATGCTGATCGGCGCGCAGATGATCTGCCCGCGCGCCACTGATATGATTGGGGAACTGGCCACTGCCATCGCCAACGGACTGACCGCACGCCATCTGATGTTCGCAATGCGCGCACACCCGACTTTTAACGAGGGGATCGCTGAAGCTATCCGCAATATTGAGGAATGATCTCTGAAGAATATCGAAAAGCCTGCTTTGCTTAACTGCAAAGCAGGCTTAATTTTTCCTGTTCAACCGTCAGTTTCATCAGCGCAGGCGGGTTATCCGGGTCCTCCACCAGCCGCAGGCTGATCACATCCTCGACCTCCCGGCGGATCACGGTGCGCAGGTCACGCGCACCGCTCTTCTTGCCATACGCCTGATGCGCAATGTAGGAGACCGCCTGCTCATCCCAGCCGAAACGAATACCCTTTTCCGCAAGCGGCTCTTTCAGCTCCTCCAGCATCAGCCCGGCAATCTGCTGGTAGTCCTCCTTTGAAAGCTGGCGGAATACGACGATCTCGTCCACACGGGCGAGAAATTCCGGCCGCAGGAAGTCGGAAAGCGCCTTCATCGCCTTCTCTTTGGCAACCTGCCCCGCTTCCCGGTTGAAGCCAAGTGCATTTTCCCGGCGTTCACTGCCGGCATTGGAGGTCATGACCAGAACAGTATTCTCAAACGAAACCACCCGGCCGTGTGCATCCGTAATCCGGCCTTCATCAAGAATCTGAAGCAGGATGTTGAGCACATCCGGATGCGCCTTCTCGATCTCGTCAAACAGTACCACCGAATATGGCTTGCGGCGCACCTTTTCGGTGAGCTGGCCGGCCTCATCGTAGCCAACATATCCCGGCGGCGACCCTACGATCCTCGAGACGCTGTGTTTCTCCATAAACTCGGACATATCCAGCCGGATCAGCGGGTCGGTGGTATCGAACAGTTCCTTTGCAAGCACCTTGACCAGCTCGGTCTTGCCCACACCGGTCGGCCCGACAAAGATGAACGATGCCGGCCTGCGCCGCGCAGAAATCTGCACACGGCTGCGGCGCACCGCTGCCGCGACCAACCCAACCGCTTCGTCCTGGCCGATGATCTTCTTTTTCATCTCCGGCTCAAGGCTGGCGACCCTTTTCAGCTCGGTTTCCCGGATTTTGGAGGCCGGAATACCGGTCCAGAGTTCGATGACCCGCGCGAGATCGTCAAGCGTCACCGGACGGTTCAACACCTCCGGTTCCAGTTCCTTGAGTTCCCCCTCGATCGAGAGGATCTCCCCGCGCAGGTTGGCGATCGCCTCATAATCGGGTGCATCCACCTGTGCCTCGAGATTCTCAATCCGCGACTTGAACTCCTCCAGCCGCCTGGTCATCTTATCATATCGGGCAAGCTCCTGGTTGCGCAGCACTGCGCAAGAGCAGGCTTCGTCCAGAAGGTCGATCGCCTTATCGGGCAGATACCGGTCGGTAATATACCGTTCGGAGAGCACGACCGCCCGACGGGCGATCTCTTCGCTGACCGATACCCTGTGGTGCTTCTCGTAGTAACCTTTGATCCCCTGGATCACCTCAATCGCGTCGGCGATCGAAGGTTCCTCCACCGTGACCGGCTGGAACCTTCTCTCGAGCGCCGCATCCTTCTCGATATGTTTGCGGTACTCATTGAAGGTGGTCGCGCCGATCACCTGAATTTCGCCGCGCGAAAGGGCCGGTTTCAGGATGTTGGCAGCGTTCATTGAGCCTTCGGAATCCCCCGCACCGACAAGGTTGTGCACCTCGTCGATAAAAAGGATCACGTTGCCGGCCTCTTTGATATCCTGCACCAGCCCCTTGACACGGCTCTCGAACTGTCCACGGAACTGGGTTCCTGCGACGAGAGCGGTCAGATCGAGCAGGTAGAGCTTTTTCTCCGCGAGCCGGAACGGGACATCCCCGTTCGCCAGACGCTGCGCAATGCCTTCCGCGATCGCCGTTTTTCCCACACCCGGCTCACCGATCAGACAGGGGTTGTTCTTGGTGCGGCGGTTGAGAATCTGAAGCACCCGGTAGATTTCCCGGTCCCGTCCCACAATATGGTCCATCCTGCCCTGTTCCGCCTTGCGGGAGAGGTTTTCGCAGTAGGCATCAAGATGCTTGAACTTTTTCTCGGGCGCGCCCTTCTGCCGCCGTTCCCGGCGTCCCTGAGGCCGCTCGGGGAAAGGGATTGGCGGTTCCTGCGGCCGTTCCGGCTCCTGCGGAACAATCGCATTTTCCGCGCTGTTTCCACCGAAGATATTCTGCAAAAACGGCAGCGCCTGCGCACCGCCCATCTCAAAGCCCGAATCACCGTCCCCGCCAAAAATGTCCATCATCTGTTCGGACATATTTTCAAGGTCATCATCCGAAATGCCCATCTTCTCCATCAGATCGCTGACCGGCTTCAGCCCCAGTTCTTTGGCACATTTCAGGCAAAGCCCCTCGTTGATCGTCTTGTCCCCGTCCAAACGGGTCATGAACACCACGGCAAATCGTTTTTTGCATCTTGTACACATCATATCCATGTCTCTATCACATCTTTCCTAAACAATCCATGGCAAATATAGGGATGGCAAACCCCAGACTATATTTTATATGCTTCTTATGAACACCGTATTAACAGCCATAAAATAATTTTTTCAGGGTGCTTTTTCTCCCGCAAAAAGCACCCTATTACCGCTGTAAAACTTCCGATTTTGTATTTTGGGCCTTTTCTATCCAAGCTGGCGGAGCAGCCCCGGTTCCATGAAGTATCGGAACAGGAAGGTACTGCCGACCACATCACTGTTAAAAATCCACCAGCCGTCGGGGCTGAAATAAAAAAGCCCCTTGAACAGCAAGCCGACCACCCAGACGATCAGCACGCCCTGCAAAATCCCGACCACCGCACCCAGCGTGGAATTGAAAAAGCCGATCACCGGCAGGGAGTTGATGACCCCCAGCATTGAGAGCAGGAGGTTGGAGAGCATCGAGAGGGCCGCGAAGATCACCACAAAGCTGACCGTCCCGATCGCCTTGATCAGCACCGGACGCAGCGTATTGTCCGCAATCTCCTTAACGATCTCCTCCGGACCGATCCCCTCGGGAAGAAGCTGCTCAAGCTCCTCTGGCAGCTCCTGCGCAAGCCGCTTGAGGTCGTCCAGACCGAGGTTGTCCGGATCAATCCCAAATTCCCGGAGCTTTTCGAGACCGAACGCACCGAGCTGATCCGGGTCGAGGGTATCCGTGTCAATCCCGAGCCGGTCCAAACTGTCCAGATCCAGACCCTTCAGGTCGATCCCAAGACCTTTCAAATCCTCCAGGCTCAGGCTGTCCAGATCAACCCCAAGCTGTTCCAGGTCGTCCAGGCTCAGGGACTCCGGCTCTTCTGAATGCTGCCCGCGGGCAGGCAGCAGCGGACGCCATCCGCCGTCCATAGCCAGCATCCCACCGGGCAGAAACGAAACCAGGTCCGCATTTTTCAGCTCACGCGGCCGGTCGTCCTGGCTCTGGCTGCTCTCGAAGAGCATCGGCTCGACCACCCGTTCGTAGATAACCGGCGCCGCCTCCCCGCTCAGATGTGACGAGAAAGCAAGGACTCCCACATAGGCGGCCATCTGCACGACCGTCCGCAGGAAGCCTTTTTTCGCCGCCGCGTGCGCGCAGTAAATGACAATCCACACCGCCGTAAAATCCAGCGCAATCGCTGCAATCCATTCCATAGGTTCTCCTTTTTGTTTTCAGAGGGCGTCATTCCTGACCGCTCTCCCCTGAGAGATTCTCAAGAGAGGGATCCGCCCCGGACTGGGAGGAACCGTCCTGCCCATCCGCCTCCTGAAAGAGTTCTTCTGAATCGCTGTCCCCCATTCCGGATGATGAAGAACTGCTGTCCGGGCCGGGAGCAGGGTCCTCCTCCGATGACTGCCCAGAGGATTCTTCCTCCTGTTTCTCTTTGCGCTCTTCTTCCTCTTTGGCCTTGCGTTCGGCCTCCTCCTGGCGGTCCTTCTCCTCCTGGCGGTCCTTCTCCTCCTGGCGGTCCTTCTCCTCCTGAGCGGCAATCAGCTGCTTCACGCTTGAGACGCTGATCTGGGTATTGTCCGCGCAGAAAAGCTGATCCCCGACCGGCTCGACCTTATACAGGTTAGGCAGAGGGAGTTCGGTAAGTAGGACCCCGTCGTGCGAAACGATCTCGACCTTGTTGCTCGACGCGATATAAAGGCGGTTCGCATCCGCCTTGGCGGTCACAATCTCATAGTTGGTGGTATACTCCCCCTGTTTTTTGAAGCGGCTGTTGAGGAGGACTGCCTTGAGCTGTTTTTCCTCAGCATAGCTGCCGAACACCACCAGCAGGCCCCCGTCCGGACGGAAGAAAAAGCGCTCGAGCTTCTGCCCTGCGAAGTTGTAGTCCGCAATCTGTTTGAGATCGTTGTCAAAAAGGATCGCGCGCTTGTCGGTGACCACCCGGATCGTGTTGTTGTTGAACCAGTCGATCCCCAGGATCAGCTCACCGGGCAGGTCGGCCCGCCCCATCTCCTTCTCGATCGAAAACTGGAACCGGCTGATGCTCGAGAGGTAATCCCCATCCTGCACATCCACACAGGCGATCACCATCGCGTTCTGGTTCTCCGCAAGGGAAACGTCAATCACCATCCGCGCCGACCAATAGCGGAAGATCGGCTCTTTTTTGGGATTGCTGTAAACCGAAACCAGTGCAAGGCTCTGGTCAGAGCCTGTCACCAATGCAAAATTCTCGTTGGAAGAGATGTCCGCCACGTAGAGTGGGAAATTCATCGACCCGCTATGTACCAGCGCCGACTTGGAATAAAGAGAATATCGGGTCCCGCCCCGGTCGTAAAGAAGGGTGCGGTCCCCAGTATGCGCAAGCAGCGGATTGCTCATGCCATGCTGTGCATTGAGCGTCTGCCTGCCCGACATATTGTAGGTGTAAAGGTTGGTATCCGTCAAAAGGAGCAGATTGTCCCCCGCATTTTGCAGCTTTAGGATCTTACCGCCGGGAAGGGGAACCGGATAACCGTCCCCATTTCCGGCGAGGTCCACCTTGAGATCGCTGTAGAGGGTTGCAAAGTCGACATCCTCCGCTCTTTTCACCAGCGAAACCGAGAAAAATACCAGGATGGCAGCCAGCGCCAGAAGCAGCAGGTTTTTACGCGTCCGCTTGTGCGCGCGTATCCGGCGCACCTTCTCCAGATCGGTCAGTTTTGCCACAGGCATTCCCCCTTTCCCGGTTTTTGAAGCTGTTTCGTGTATCTCACACCATAAGCCGCATCTCTCAATGATAGAATACCATGTCCAGATACAGCCCATGCGGAGGGGCGGTCGCCCCGGCGCGTGAACGGTCCCGGCTTTCAATGATCCCGGAAATTTCCTCCGGCAAAATAGCGCCGCGCGCCACCTCCAACAGGGTTCCCACCATGATTCTCACCATATTGTAGAGGAATCCGCTGCCGGTCACCGAGATGGCCACCATCTCCCCCGAACGCGCAATGGATGCCTCGGTGATCGTCCGCACCGTATCCTGCACAGTGGACCCCGCGCTGCAAAATGCGGAAAAATCATGCGTCCCCACAAACCTGTCTGCGGCCTGCTGCATCCGGGGCAGGTCCAGGCGGTATTTGTGATAGAGGGCGAGGTCGGTCAGGAACGGGTTTTTCACCGGGCTGTTCCAGATCTGGTACAGATACCGTTTGCCTGTACAGTCGTAACGGGGATGGAACCCCTCTGGAACCTCCCGGCAATCCAGCACCGCCACATCGGGCGGCAGGTGGATATTCAGCGCCCGGACCACCGCATCACAGGGGATTGGTGCATCGGTAAAAAAAGCCAGCACAAAGTGGTTCGCGTGCACACCGGCATCAGTGCGGGAACAGCCCTTGACCGGCCAGCGCCGCTTGAATACCGTCTCGATTGCGTCCTGCACCACCTGAGCCACCGAAACCCCGTTGGGCTGTACCTGGAACCCGCAGTAGTTGGTGCCGCGATATTGGAGGATCAGCATCAGATGCCGCATAAAACGTTCCTTTCTGTCAAGCGGTGCAATACCTTGTCATTTAAAAACCTGTATTCATAATCAGGGGATGCCGAATGGCGGCACCTTATCTCATCGTCAAAATCTCAGGCGCAAACAGATTGATACAGATAACTGCCGCGATGCAGAGCAGGACAAATGCCGAGCTGTAAACATCCCGCGCATGAAGCTTGAGCTGCTTCATCCGGGTACGCCCCTCCCCGCCCCGGTAACAGCGGCACTCCATCGCGAGCGCAAGCTCGTCCGCACGTCGGAAGGCAGAGACAAAAAGCGGAATCAGAATCGGGATCAGCGCTTTGGCGCGCTGGACCAGCCCACCGGACTCGAGGTCCGCACCGCGGGCCTTCTGTGCCGACATGATCTTGTCGGTCTCCTCAATCAGGGTGGGGATGAACCGCAGGGCAATCGTCATCATCATGGCCAGCTCATGCACCGGCAGCTTGAACCGTTTGAGCGGCGAACAGAGCCGTTCGATTCCATCGGTGAGGGCGATTGGCGAGGTGGTATAGGTCAGCAGGGAGGTGCCTGCGATCAGGCAGATGATCCGTACGCTCATTACGACCGCGGTTGTGACCCCCTGCACAGTGATCCGCAGAATCCACCACTGGAAGATCACATCCCCTTCGATGAAGAGCATGTTCAGAACCGAGGTGAACAGGATAATTGGGATCACCGGACGCAGGCTTTTCAGGATCATAACCGGCGGGATTTTGGAAAGCCCGTAGGCGAACACCAGAAACAGGATGCCCACCGAAAGCCCGATCGGGTTGGTCGCGGCAAACAGGACAACGATGTAACCGAGGGTCAGCAGGATTTTTACCCGCGGATCGAGCTTGTGGATCGGGGAACTGCCTGGAAAATACTGTCCGATAGTGATATCTTTAAGCACCGGTTTTTCCCCCCTTCGCGAGCAGCGAAAGCAGCTCCTGCTTTGCGTAGTCCATGGTGTAGACGCTCTCGCTCACCGGGAACCCCTGCGCGCGGAGCCTGCCGAAAATCCGGGTGATCTGCGGCACCGAAAGCCCGATCCGGGTGATCTCTTCCGCGCGGGAAAAGACGGTCGCTACGTCGTCATACATCGCGACCCCCGACCGGTTGAGCACCAGCACCTTGTTCGCATATCTGGCGATGTCCTCCATGCTGTGCGAAACCAGAAGAATCGTGTTCCTGCGCTGGCGGTGGTACGCCTTAATCATCCCAAGGATCTGCTCCCGGCCTTTCGGGTCCAGCCCTGCGGTCGGCTCGTCCAGGATCAGGATATCCGGTCCCATCGCAAGGACCCCCGCAATCGCTACCCGCCGTTTCTGCCCGCCTGAAAGCTCAAACGGGGATTTTTCCATATGGTGCGGCTTCAGCCCGACCGCAATCGCCGCCTCTCTCACCCGCTGTTCAACCTCGGCGGGGGAAAGGCCCATATTTGTCGGGCCAAACGCGATGTCCTTATAGACCGTCTCCTCGAAGAGCTGGTATTCCGGATACTGGAACACCAGCCCCACCTTGAACCGGTAGGCGCGGCGGTCGGTGCCGTCCGCCCAGAGGTCGGTGCCGTTGATGAAGATTCTCCCCGAGGTGGGTTTGAGCAGGCCGTTGAAATGCTGGATCAGGGTGCTTTTGCCCGAACCGGTATGCCCGATCACCCCGACAAACTCCCCCTGCTCGATCTCGAGGTTGATATCCTGGATCGCCGCCTTTTCAAACGGGGTGTTGGGGGAATAAACATAGGTCAGATTTTCGGCCTTGATCGCATTCATCCCGCCACCTCCAAAAGCTGCGCAATCGCCTGCGCGCATTCGTCCTCGTAAAGGATGCCCTCCGGCAGGTCGTAGCCCGCCTTGCGCAGCTCATAACAAAGCTCGGTCGCCTGCGGGACATCCAGCCCGACCCGTTTCAGCTCCTTCACATGCGAAAAAACCGCGCGCGGGTTGTCGTCCAGCAGGACTTGTCCATCGTTCATTACGACTACCCGGTCGGCCTCAGCGGCTTCCTCCATATAATGGGTAATGAGAACGGCGGTAATCCCGTGTTCCCGGTTGAGCCGCTTGAGGGTGGACATAACCTCCCGGCGGCCCTTTGGGTCAAGCATCGCGGTCGGCTCATCGAGCAGGATGCAGCGCGGACGCATCGCGATGATCCCCGCAATCGCGATCCGCTGCTTCTGCCCGCCCGAAAGCTGATGCGGGGCATGGGCTTTATACTCGGTCATACCCACATCCGCGAGCGCCTCGTCCACCCTGCGCCGGATTTCGGACGGCTCGACCCCCATATTTTCCGGGCCGAACGCCACGTCCTCCTCTACAATGGTAGCTACAATCTGGTTGTCGGGGTTTTGAAATACCATGCCGACCTGCTGCCGGATCTCGTAGAGCCTGTCCTCCTCGCGGGTATCAATGCCGCAGACGGTCACTGTACCCTCATTCGGGACAAGGATCGCGTTGAGATGCTTGGCAAACGTGCTCTTTCCCGAGCCGTTATGCCCAAGTACCGCAACAAATTCTCCCTCACGGATGGTGAGGCTCACGCCCCGCAGCACAACATTCAGTTCATTGTTCTCTTTGGGGTACCCGAAGGAAACCCCGTTTGCGGTGATGATGTCTCCCATATACTGTTATCCCTTTTCTGTAAAAATCATGACAAAACGTTTCGTCTGCTTTTGCGCCGGTCCAAAAACCGGCGCTTCGCGTCAGTCAGCTTCTGCACTGCGAGCCATCAGCGAAGCGCTTCAAATGCATTCGTCGCAGGCGGCTCCTGGCGCGGGATACTCATCCTAAGAAGTGCATGTCCGGGTGGATCGCCGCTCCCCGGGCGGCAGGAGGGCGCTTTTGCAGGAGAAAAAACGCCCTTACAAAGACACACTGTTTTTCATCCAGACCGCCGTAGAGCCGCAGGGCAAAACCAATCCGGATTTTTTGACCGGCAGGCCGATTTCGTCGGCTGTGACAGTGCCGCCATGCATAGCTCCGACCGTCACTGAGAGGATATACTGCATGACCGACGGGGAAAGCCCGGTGGTGTACGAGTTCAGCAGAAAGAACCGCGCATCCTCTGAAAGTACCTGCGCACAGGTGCGTACAAGCTCATAGACGCTGTCCTCCAGCTTCCAGACCTCGCCGCCCGGGCCGCGCCCATAGCTGGGCGGGTCCATGACAACCCCGTCGTACCGCACCCCGCGCCGGATCTCCCGCTCGACAAACTTTTTGCAGTCGTCAACGATCCACCGGACCGGCCGTTCCGAAAGCCCCGACAGCGCGGCATTCTCCCGCGCCCACTGGACCATCCCTTTGCTCGCGTCCACGTGGCAGACCCTGGCGCCCGCTGCCGCGCAGGCAAGGGTTGCGCCGCCGGTGTAGGCGAACAGGTTCAGGATGTTGAGCTGCCGTCCCGCCGCGCGGATCAGCCCGGACATCAGGTCCCAGTTGACCGCCTGTTCCGGGAACAGGCCGGTGTGCTTGAACCCGGTCGGGCGGATGCGGAACCGCAGCTCCCGATAGGGGATTTCCCATTCGCTCTGGGGGAGCGAGCGCACGCTCCAGCTCCCGCCCCCTTCGCTTGAACGGTTATACCGCGCGTTTGCCTTTTCCCAAGCACTGTCCCGCGGGGTGTTCCAGATCACCTGCGGGTCAGGCCGCACCAATGTGACCTGGCCCCATCGCTCGAGCTTTTCGCCTGCGCTGGCGTCGAGCACTTCAAATGCGCTCCATCCGGTCGCTGCCCTCATGACGTCCTCCCTTTTCCCTTCTGTCTCATCCCTGGATCACACTGGCGATCCGCTGCGCCATCCGTTCGATCTCTTTGATGTCCTGCCCCTCAATCATAATCCGGATCAGCGGCTCGGTCCCTGACGGGCGCACCAGGATTCGGCCATTCCCTCCGAGCTTCTCCTCCTCCTGCCGGATCGCCTCCTGTACCGACTGATCCTGCTCGAGCGATGCCTTCATCTCCGGAGTGGCGTGGATATTGAGCAGGGTCTGGGGGTAGGTCTCCATCAGGGATGCGGCTTCGGACAGCTTCTGCCCCGACTTCTTGAGCAATCCCGCCAGCTGTAAGCCGGAAAGCTGGCCGTCGCCGGTGGTCATGAAATCGCGGAAGATGATGTGGCCCGACTGCTCCCCGCCGATACAGAAGCCCTCGTTGAGCATCGTCTCAAGCACATACCGGTCACCGACTTTGGTCGCCCGCATCTCGATCCCATGCTTCTCTGCGAACTTGAACAGGCCGAGATTGCTCATCACCGTTGCGACCAGGGTGTTATTTTTCAGTCTGCCCTGCTCCTTGAGGTGGTATGCGAACAGCGCGAGCAGCTTGTCGCCATCTACCAGTGCGCCGTTCTCGTCCACCGCCAGGCACCGGTCGGCATCCCCGTCGAACGCCAGCCCGAGGTCGTAGCTGCCCATCCGCACTTTGCGCGACAGCTCTTCAATATGGGTCGAACCACAGTGCCAGTTGATGTTCAGCCCGTCCGGCTCGGCGCAGAAGATGGTGCATTCGGCCCCCAGCCCTTCAAACAGCTTTTTCGCAGTGACGCTTGCGCTGCCGTTGGAACAGTCGATCGCCAGCCGCATCCCCGAAAGCCCGCCCGGGAGGGTGGTTTTCAGGTAATCCACATAATCGTCCGCCGCCCGCGCCGCGAACGAGATCGTCCCGATCTCGCTTGCGGACTTGATGCTGTACGGACGCTCCCCGTCAAGAACGATCCGTTCGATCTCCTCTTCCTGTTCGTCACGCAGCTTAAAGCCCGCGCCGCTGAAGAGTTTAATGCCGTTGTATTCATAGGGATTGTGGCTCGCAGAGAGCATCACGCCCGCCTGTGCGCCGTACCGGGTTACAAGATAGGCGACCGCCGGGGTTGGCACTACGCCGATCTGGATGACATTTGCGCCTGCGCTGCAAAGCCCTGCCGAGATCGCCGCTTCGAGCATATCCGAAGAAATCCGGGTGTCTTTGCCGACCAGGAAGGTCGGCTGGCGGCCGGTCTCCTTCTCTACAACCATGCCCGCCGCACGCCCGATATTGGTTGCAAGCCCGATCGAGAGGTCCCCATTTGCGATCCCACGCACCCCATCCGTTCCAAAAATTCTTCCCATACGGTATTCCCCCATCCTATGTAATTCAATCCAGAGCCAACTGTTCCCCGCCCATCCCCTGCGGCGGGCGGATGCCCATATGCTGATAGGCCAGAAGGGTGGCACAGCGCCCGCGCGGGGTCCGCGAAAGGAAGCCCAGCTGCATCAGGAACGGTTCCACCACATCTTCGATTGTCACCGCCTCTTCTCCGCAGGCTGCCGCGAGCGTTTCCAGTCCAACCGGCCCTCCAGCATAGTTTTTGATGATCGTTTCCAGAATCCGGCGGTCCGCGCTGTCAAGCCCCAGCCGGTCGATCTCGAGCCGGTCGAGCGCGACCGATGCGATCTCCCGGGTGATCCGGCCATCCCCCATCACCTGTGCGAAATCCCGTACCCGCTTGAGCAGGCGGTTGGCGATGCGGGGCGTCCCCCGGCTGCGCCGCGCCAGCTCAAATGCGCCGTCCTCCTCGCAGTCGATCCCAAGGATCGAGGCGCTGCGGCGGACAATCGTGCAGAGCTGTTCGTTGGTGTAAAGCTCGAGCCGCTGGATCACACCGAACCGGTCGCGCAGCGGGGAGGTGAGCTGCCCGGCGCGGGTCGTCGCACCGATCAGGGTGAAGTGCGGCAGGTCGATCCGGATCGAGCGCGCCGACGGGCCTTTCCCGATGATGATATCCAGCGCAAAATCCTCCATCGCCGGGTAGAGAACCTCCTCCACCGCGCGGGACAGCCGGTGGATTTCATCTATAAACAGTATATCCTTTGGCGCAAGATTTGTGAGTAATGCGGCCAAATCCCCCGGTTTTTCGATCGCCGGGCCGCTGGTAATGCGGATATTGACGTTCATCTCGTTGGCGATGATCCCCGAAAGGGTGGTCTTGCCGAGGCCCGGCGGGCCATAAAGCAGCACATGGTCGAGCGGTTCCCCGCGTCCTTTGGCCGCCTGGATAAAAACCCCCATATTTTCCTTGACCTTCTCCTGGCCAATGTAGTCATCAAGGACGCGGGGACGCAGAGAAACCTCCACCTCGGTGTCCTCCGGGACGTAATCGGGCGCCATGATCCGGTTTTCAAAATCCATCTCATTGTCAAACATCGTTCTTTCGTCCCTTTCTCAAGCGGTTCACAGCCTCGCGACCTTTTTCAGCGCCTGCCGGATCAGCTCATCCACCGGCAGGTCTGCGGCAAGCCCCGCCAGCGCTTCCGCAGCCTGTGACTGGCTGTATCCGAGCGTACAGAGCGCGGCTGCCGCCTCGTTCATACCCGAGCCATCCGCGCCGATCTGCACCGCCGCCTCTCCAACCCCCGACGCAAGCTCCGCCTTTGAAATTTTATCCTTCAGCTCGAGGATCAGGCGCTGTGCGAGTTTGACGCCAACACCCGGTGCGCGGGTCAGGCTTTTGGCATCCCCCGACGCGATACAGAGCGCCAGCCGGTCAGGGGTCATATCCGAAAGGATCGCCAGCGCAGATTTCGGCCCAACCCCCGAAACGCCGATCAGCTTTTTAAACGCATCCAGCTCGTTCATCGAATAAAATCCGAACAGGTCGAGCGCGTCCTCCCGCACATTCAGATGGGTATAAAGCGTGACCCGTTCCCCCGCGGGCGGCAGGCAGGAAAGGGTGGTCAGGGATGTCATACAGCGATAGCCCACCCCGCCGCATTCCACAACAGCGAGATAGGCTTCGGTATGGATCAGTTTTCCGGTCAGACTATAAAACATGGTTACCCCCTATTTGAGCAGACGGAGCAGTGAACCGCTGCAATGCCCATGGCAGATTGCAAGCGCGAGTGCGTCAGCGGTATCGTCCGGACGCGGCACCTTTTCGAGCCCGAGCAGCTGACGAGTCATCTCCATCACCTGCTGTTTTTCCGCGCGGCCATAGCCGACCACGCTCTGCTTGACCTGCATCGGTGTATATTCGCAGACCGGCACCCCATGCTGCTGGGCCGCCAGGAGGATTACCCCCCGCGCCTGCGCGACATCAATACCGGTCGTCTTGTTGTTGGTAAAAAAGAGCTGCTCAATTGAAAGTACATCGGGGCTTGACCGGTCGAGCAGCGCGGTCATGTCCTGATAAATCATCTCGAGACGCGCCGGAAATCCCATCCCGGCGGGCGTGGTGATCGCCCCGAACCGCACCGGAGAAAACCGGCCGCGCAGATAGCGCACCACTCCATATCCTACGATCGCATAGCCGGGGTCAATTCCAAGGATGACCATAGTTTCCTCCTGGGAGCTGTCTGAAAAATCGAAATCACAGTATTCTCCCAATCGAAAATACTGTTTGCTGCGTCAGAAATACCCGAGATACATTACATAATGTGTTCCCACGCTTTTTTCTTGCAGCTGCTCACTTTATTATAGAGCGTCCATCCATTTCCCTGATTTCAGACAAGCCCTAATGCTTCAAAAGTTCTCGGATACGATCGCCATTGTGCCGCAGCCGAGGATCAATTTGGCTAAATCGGACATTGGAACGGAAGCGGACGGCTGCCCGCGGATCGTTCTGGCCATAGCCATGATAGAATAGCTGGTTCGCAGCTATTCAGCCACATCCGCGGAGCGGTTTGGCTGAATCGGCCATCCGAACGGAAGCGGGCGACTGCCCGCGGATCGTTCTGGCCATAAGTAATGATATAATAGCTGGTTCGCAGCTATTCAGCCACATCCGCGGAGCGGTTTGGCTGAATCGGCCATCCGAACGGAAGCGGGCGACTGCCCGCGGATCGTTCTGGCCATAGCCATGATAGAATAGCTGGTTCGCAGCTATTCAGCCACATCCGCGGAGCGGTTTGGCTGAATCGGCCATCCGAACGGAAGCGGGCGACTGCCCGCGGATCGTTCTGGCCATAAGTAATGATATAATAGCTGGTTCGCAGCTATTATATCATATTCCGCTTTGGTTGAACAACCCTTTTCTTCTCCATTTTGCCGGGATTCACAGGGCAATATTTGACAGATTTGCATAAAAAGTGCCCTTTTCCCGGGGCACTTTTCCGATCTATAAAATTTTTTTAAAATTTTTTGTATTTTCCTCTTGATTTTTCCGGACAAGTGTTATATAATAACAAACGTCGTCAGCGAGACAGATACAAAAAATAAGGACGGTTAGCTCAGCTGGTAGAGCACCTGCTTGACGTGCAGGGGGTCAGCGGTTCGAACCCGTTACCGTCCACCAGGGGTGCTGTTCGGGCAATAGTCCGGGCGGCATTTTTTTGTTGTCTAAAAAAACTCTGCATGGGGCCAACGCATGGATGTCTGTTGTACCGCTTTTAAGGGAGCGCCCCACCCGGTCAGCGGCGGGGCGCCGCCTCCCGTTCAACCTCGCTGCTTTTATAAAGTGGATCGGGAATGACATTGACTTTCCATCTCTCAATAATTGGAGAGGCCGCTGAGAGACTCGTCCTGTTCCACCCACGCTTCGTTGACATCATACACTCGATAAGCGTCCCGCGTGTCCCGCACCACCACCGTGGATATCCCCGCGTTGATAATCAGGCGTGCACACATCGAACAGGGGCTGGCGTTCTGGACATAGCTGCCGTCGCTGACCTCCCTGCCGACCAGATAAAGGGTGGCTCCAAGCATATCCACGCGGGAAGCGTGGATGATCGCGTTCATCTCGGCGTGCACCGACCGGCAGAGTTCATACCGCTGCCCCCGCGGGATATTGAGCTTTTCACGGGTGCAATAACCAAGATCAGAGCAGTTTTCGCGCCCACGGGGTGCACCGACATAGCCAGTCGAAACGATCTGGTCATTTTTTACGATGATCGCCCCAAAATTGCGGCGCAGGCAGGTGCCGCGCTCGGCCACTGTTTCGGCAATATCAAGATAATAGTTTGCTTTATCACGTCTTGTCATATAGAACACTTCCTTTATATTATCAATCTCTGAAAATGGAGCGGACTGTTTTAAGGCCGCTCCAAGAGGACCTGCGTTCCGCAAAGCCGCTGTATCCGGACAAGGCTTGCGACTTTGTCCTGGATGCATTATAATAGAACCAGCCAATCTTGGTGAATTTTACAAGAAGCCGCAGCAGATGCTGCGACAGAGGAGTTTTATGGAGCAGCTTTCCAACATCGGCGTGATCCGGGATGTGCTGTCCCGACACGGGTTTACCTTTTCCAAATCACTGGGACAGAACTTCCTGATCAACCCGGCGGTCTGCCCGCGGATGGCCGAACTGGGCGGAGCCGGCCCCGGAGTCGGGATGCTTGAGATTGGCGCAGGAATCGGGGTGCTTACCGCCGAGCTGGCCAAACGGGCGGATAAGGTGGTCTGCGTCGAGATCGATACCCGGCTGCTGCCAGTGCTGGACGAGACCCTTGCCGGCTATGACAACATTGAGATCGTCAACGCTGATGTGATGCAGGTCGACCTTTCCGCCCTGATTGCCGAAAAATTTGCAGGGATGCAAGTGGCGGTCTGCGCCAACCTTCCCTACTACATCACCTCTCCGGTTATCATGCGCCTGCTTGAACAGCGGCTTCCCATCCGGTCGATCACCGTTATGGTGCAGAAAGAGGCGGCCCAGCGGCTTTGCGCCCGGCCCGGCACGCGGGAGGTCGGTGCAGTCAGTATTGCAGTGCGGTACTACAGCGAGCCAAAGCTGCTGTTCCAGGTGTCCCGCGGTTCGTTCCTGCCCGCTCCTGATGTGGATTCGGCAGTGATCCGGCTGGATGTGCTGCCCAACCCGGCGGTGGACGCACCACCCGAAGCATTTTTCCGGGTGGTCAGAGCAGCGTTCTCTATGCGCAGAAAAACACTGCTGAACTGCCTTTCGGGCGGGCTTGGCATTCCCAAGGCCGAGGCGGACAGCCTGCTCATACGGGCAGGGGTCCCATCCAGCGCGCGGGCAGAACAGCTTGATCTGGAGCAGTTCGCGTCGATCGCGCGCAGTCTTCTTTGAGCAGGATTTCCGGCGATGGATGCAAACCCGCAGCTTCCGGCCAGCGGGAAAGGGGCTATTTTGCTTTTCCGGATAGGCCGGATGCTTCCTCATCCGCGTAATAGGCATTGATCTGGTAGCAGAGTGTCATTAGGCTGTCCCCGAGGTGGACATTCTCCACCACTGCCCCTTCAAAGTTGAGGGTCAGGTCGTAATGGGAGAAATTCCAGAAACAGTTGACGCCCAGCGCCATCAGTTCTTTTGCGCAGTCATAGGCGACCTCTTTGGGGATGCACAGGATTGCAGCGCGCGGGCGGTGGGCTTCGCAAAAAGCGGAAAGCCCGGCTACATCCTGAACCACCAGCCCATTGAGCGCCTGCCCGATGATCTGGGGGTTGACGTCAAATATCCCTTCGAGCCGGAACCCACTCGATTCGAAATGCATATGCTTTGCGATTGTGCGCCCAAGGTTGCCCGCGCCCAGCAGGATTGTGCCGTTCAGCTTGTTCAGCCCCATGATGTTGGCGATCTCCTTATGGAGCGCCGCTACATTATAACCGTATCCCTGCTGACCGAATCCGCCAAAGCAGTTCAAATCCTGCCGGATTTGCGACGCGGTGAGCTGCATGAGCTGCGCAAGTTCACGGGAAGAGATGCGGGTCACATCTTTTTTCAAAAGATCACCCAAAAATCGGTAATATCTGGGAAGACGTCTTACCACCGAGCGGGAAACCCCTTCATTTTTTGGCATAAGACCACAACCTTTACTAAAAAATCAAATAGCAGGTAAAAACCTGTAGAAAATCTGTACAATATGATAATATTATAACAGGTTACGGGAATTGTCAAATAAAAAGCAACCGTGTGCTTTTGGGATAAATGAGAAAAATAAGCGAAAAAATTCTGTCCAAAATTTATGCATGATATGGTAATTCTGATTCAAATATAGTAAAATAGGGATAGAGGATAGGAGGTGAAGCAAGAATGGATCCGGAGAAAGAGACTCAGGTGTTGGAGCCGGAACTGGATGAACAGGATCAGGAGACGCAGGAAAGCCGCAAACAGGCCAGCGCCAATGACGGAGACAAAACACAGACCCTGCTCTACCGCCTCTGGCTGAAGAGCCAGCAGAAGCGAAAGCCGAAACCCGGGCGGGATGGAGCGGAAAAGTCCGGCGAAGACGAGCCGGACGAGGAGGACGCCTCCGAACCCACATTCGCGCAGCAGGCTTCGGTCATCAGCGATGCGAAACAAACTGCATGGCTGGAGGACAGTACCGGGGATGGCATTCTGGACCTCTGGCAGCAGTGGGTGCTGACCTATAGAATACAAGGGCAGACATATGACCCGTTTTCCGAGATCGAGCCTGCGGAACAATCCGAAAGTCCAGAAGGCAGCGAAGGGGATGCCGCATCGGAAGAAGCCGGACAATCCGATCGCCTTCCGGAAAGCTCGAAAGAGAATGAGCGGGACCATATGATGACCGAGCTTCAGCAGGCTGCACAGGTACGCCGGGCGCATAAACAGCTCGACGAAGGGGAATCCAATAAAAATGCCCTGCTTTATTTCTGGCTGTCCAAGGATGTCATGACCGTCTGGATGTTTGCATTCCCTCCGCTCAACGGTGGGATGGAAATGACCGTAGATGCGGTCGATGCGCGGTTGGAAAGCATGGGCGTCAACTTTGGAATCAACCGTGACCTCATCCTTCAGGCAGTATCCAAGCGGATGTATTTCAAACTGCTTCCGATCGCGAAAGGCCAGCCTCCGGTTGACGGAATCGACGGCAGGCTGGAAAACTGCCGGGAGATGACGGTCAAGCTCGAAGAGGAAGCCGATGAGGAACAGAACGTCTACCATAGCATCAACCAGATTACCCGCGTTGTAAAGGGGACGCCGCTTTTCCGGGCGATCCCCCCGGTAGAGATGCAGATGGGGATCAATGTGCAGGGAGGCCCGGTGCGCGGGAAGACCGCGAAACCGGTTATGATGCCCAAAATCCCGAATACGCAGGTCTCATCCGACGGTTCCATGCTCGTCTCGGCGATTGATGGCTATCTCACCTTCGAGAATAACCATTTTTTGGTCAAAACACTGTTGGTCATCAATGGGGATGTTGATTACTCAATGGGCAACCTCGAACATTCAGGGGACATCCTGATCTATGGAGATGTCTGTGAAGGGCTGGTCATCCGTTCCACCGGCTCGGTTGAGGTGCGCGGGATGGTTGAGAGCGCGCAGATTTATGCCAAAAAAAACATCACGCTCGGCAAAGGGATCAACGGGAATCTGACCGGCAGGCTGGAAGCGCAGGGAGATATCCGCAGCAACTTCATCGAGAACTGCGAGGTAATCGCGGCCGGGGACATCTACGCCAGTTCGATCCTCTGGTCGAATGTCTCATGCGGCGGGAGTTTACATGTTACTACCGGGCGCGGCACCATTATTGGAGGCCAGCTTGCGGTCATCCGCAATGTCGAGGCCAAACTGATTGGCAACGGTTCTAACCGGTACACCAAATTTGTGATTGGGAGCACCCCTCAGATCGTTGAAAAGCAGCGGGATCTGGAACAGCAGGTTGCAGACATTCAGAAGCGGCTGCGGGAGGTGCTGAAGGATCTCGAATTTCTCAAACGCCAGAAATCTTTGGATGAGGACCGTACCAGAATTCTGGGAAAGCTCCGTCTGGAAAAGCCGTTGCTGCAAATGAAGGAGCGGCAAAAGCTCAGTGAGCTTGGGGAGGTCTGCGAGATCATCCACAACTCGAACAAAGGGAGGATCCGCTGCGATGTGCTCTATTCAGGAACCAGCATCTCGATCGGTTCAGCAAGCATAGTTGTAACCTCTACCTACTATAAATGCAACATTTATTATTGGGAGGACGAGGTCGTGATCGGCACCTGTTGACCTGGCTAAAAGGGCTGAAAACAGTGGGTTTTTCTGCAAAATCGGCTAAATCAGGCGGTTAATGTATGTTAGCCGCCTGATTGTTGGTTTTTGAGCAAAATCCGTTTGCAATCGCGGATTTCTGTGGTATAATAGCTGCAAAACAGCTATTATACCAAAACGATGGCCAGGACGATACGCAGGCACAGCCTGCTCCCGTCCTGATGGCCAATGATACCACATCGCTTCGCAATTGTGGCATCATAGCTGCAAAACAGCTATGATACCAAAACGATGGCCAGGACGATACGCAGGCACAGCCTGCTCCCGTCCTGATGGCCAATGATACCACATCGCTTCGCAATTGTGGCATCATAGCTGCAAAACAGCTATGATACCAAAACGATGGCCAGGGCGATACGCAGGCATAGCCTGCTCCCGTCCTGATGGCCAATGATACCACATTGCTTCGCAATTGTGGCATCATAGCTGCAAAACAGCTATGATACCAAAACGATGGCCAGGACGATACGCAGGCACAGCCTGCTCCCGTCCTGATGGCCAATGATACCACATCGCTTCGCAATTGTGGCATCATAGCTGCAAAACAGCTATGATACCAAAACGATGGCCAGGGCGGTGCGCGGGCATAACCTGTTCCCGTCCCGGTCAAAACAGCAGGAGGTGTACAGTTTTGAACCCTGACCCAGGAAACGGCCACAGTAGCAGGCTGCAAAAAGAACAGGACCGAGTGTCAAGGGGAACTGCCGCCGAGGGAGCTGCCCCTTGAAGAAAGGGGTTTGCGATGCTGAATTTTTACAAGACAATAGACAACCGCGTTCTGCGGATTGACGCTCCGGAAACGGGGTGCTGGATCTCTGCGGTCAGCCCGACCGAAGGGGAAATCGCGTTTCTGACCGGAGACCTCGGAGTCGAGCCGGATTTCGTGCGTGCCGCGCTCGATGAGGAAGAAAGCTCCCGTATCGAGAGCGAGGAGGGACAGACCCTCGTGATCGTTGACTATCCGTCTGCGGAGGAGCAGGCGGATGAGAACAAGACGATCCTTTATACGACACTTCCAATGGGTATTATCATCACACAGGAATATGTAATCACCGTCTGCCTGCATGAGAATATGACCATCCTTGATCTTGCGGCCGGACGGGTGAAAGGGCTGCAAACCTCGCTGAAAACGCGGTTTCTGCTGCTGACCCTGCTGCGGATTTCCCAGCGGTTCCTGATCTACCTCAAGCAGATTGACAAAATTTCATCGACTACCGAGCAGCGGCTGCACCAGTCGATGAAAAACAAGGAGCTGATCCAGCTTCTGGGGCTGGAAAAATCGCTGGTTTATTTCTCCACCTCGCTGAAAGCAGATGAGATCACCCTTGAAAAGATTCTGCGCGGGCGGATCATTAAGCTCTATGAGGAGGATGAGGACCTGCTCGAGGATGTCCTGATCGAGATCAAACAGGCAATCGAAATGGGGAACATCTATTCCAACATCCTCTCCGGGACAATGGATGCGTTCGCGTCGGTTATCTCAAACAACCTGAACATTGTGATGAAGGTGCTGACCTGTATCACGATTGTTATGGCGATCCCGAATATCGTGTTCAGCTTTTACGGCATGAATGTAACCGGACTCCCATTGGCGGTCTGGTGGTTCCCGATTGTAATTGCGCTCATCGCCAGCGCGATCGTGACGCTCGTGCTGATGAAAAAGGACATGTTCCACTGAACATCAAAATCAGGATAGAAAGCAACGCCGGATGAAATTTCCGGCACAGCCTCTGCCGCGGGCCACCCCCAACGCAGGGGCTGCTGCTTTCCAGGCAGCAAAACGGCTGGCAGGATTCGAGGATGGGAAAAAATCCTTCAAAGCGGCAATTCTGCCCTGCAAATCCCTTGCCAAACCTTGTAAATGGGTGCATAATATGACTGTAAGATCAACTGAAATTTTGCCGGGCATCCCCCAGGCCCGGTAAGGAGATGGAGGAAACCCTATGTCCAAGAAATTGATCCGACAGGCAGCGCTCGATCTTTCCCAGGCGATGTGTGGACGCGAGTTCCTGCAGCGGCTCTCGATAACCAAAAAGGCGATGACCGCCCTAATGCACGATGCCGACTGGCCCACCCTGCTGGGACAGATTCTGCCGATCCAGGAACGCTTGAACTGCGGGAAGGTTGCCAGCCTTGTTGTCGATCTGCTGAACCGGCTCTCCCCGGAGCCGGAGGAAGGATGGCTCGAGTTTACCTTCCTGTTTGCCCGCAACCTGATGTTTCCGGATGCGGAATTTGCTGCGCGTGCCAAAAAACACAACGACGGCGCCCGCTTCCTGCTTCAGCTTTTGCAGGTGCTTTTTGCCTACGAAAAACAGGCCCTGCCGTTTGACTGTCTGTACGATTTCCGGTTTGTCCCCGAGGAGGATCTCACCGGATGCGACCATGCACAGGATTACCGGCGCCTGTTGAAAATCTTCCGGGAGGAGTATGTCTATGAGCTTCTGCGGATCGCCCGGGAGGTGACCCCGTTCTGCCTGATGGAACATGTGGTCGGGGTGCACCATGTCGCCATGACAGTTGCCTATGGGCTGCATGAGGCGGGCATACCGGTAGACCTTGCACTGGTCTCGGGCGCTGCTGCGGGGCACGATCTCGGGAAATTTGGCTGCAAGCCGGGGGAGCGGGTACCCTATCTGCACTACTATTACACCGACCGCTGGTTCCTTGCGCATGACATCCCCACGATCGGCCATATCGCCGCCAACCATTCGACCTGGGACCTCGAGATCGAAAACCTGTCGGCCGAATCTCTGGCGCTGATCTATGCAGACTTCCGGGTCAAGCAGAGCCGGGACAGCGAAGGCCGGGAGATCACGACGATCTATGATCTGGATGCTTCCTTCCAGGTAATTCTGGACAAACTGGACAATGTGGACGAGGCCAAGCGCCGCCGTTATCGGTTTGTCTATGACAAGCTGCACGACTTTGAAAACTATCTGCGCCAGCTGGGGGTGGACTTTGACCTAGCCGGCCGGCCGCTCTCGCCGCCTCCCCAGAAAAACGTCTCGCTGATGGATGCGGACGAGACGATCGACAAGCTGGTACTGCTTTCGGTTGAGCACAACCTGGGCCTGATGCACAACCTGAGCAGCAACCGTCAGTTTGGCAACATCCTCGAAGCGGCCCGCAGCGAGAAAAACTGGGAACGCCTGCGCGCCTATCTGGATATCTTCGAAGAGTATTCCACCTATCTCAGCCCTCACCAGAAAACGCAGGCGCTCTCCTTCCTGTACGAACTGCTCATGCACCGCGAGGGGGATATCCGGCGTCAGGCCGCAGGGCTGATGGGCATGATTATCGCACAGTTCCGGATGGGGTATCGAAAGGAGCTTCCCAAGGATGCAGTGATCGACCCCACGGAACAGACCCCATTCAGCCTCTGGGAAAAATACCTTGAAATGCTGATCTTCCCCGACCACAAGATCACTGCCCAGCAAAAAAGCCGGATCGGCTATACGGTCAAGATTATTGTCGGGTCCGCGCTGGACACCTGCCGGGAGGATGACGCACCGGTCTTTCTGGGGCGGTTTACCCGGTATTACAACAATCCGGAGCGGTACGATGACGGGTCCGCCTTTGCGCTGCTCGATACCATGCTTTATCTTCCGCATACCCTTTGCAGCCCGGAACTGATCGAACGGCTGATCGCATTTGCAGGCTATTTCCTCAAGCTGGATGGGGAAATCCGCCTGGCCTCTGCGGCAATGCGGTTCCTCACCCAGCTTGCGTCGGCGCTCGACCGGGAACATCCCTGCATAGGAATGCTCGGGGAGATGATCAGCGGGCTGGACTGCCAGCAGAATATACCGATGCTGTTTTTGCAGTATAAGGCCCTGCAAAGCCTCGGCCTCGGCACCAGTATGCAGGAGGAGGTCCTTTACAGCCAGGATGTGTTCAGTGACATCTATCTGGACAACCTCAAGGCGGCCACCCCCTGGATTATCAAGTCGATCAACATCGAGGTGCTGCTCGACCAGCTCACCCACGGACAGCGGGAACATATCCTGCACATTGCGACCCACCTTTCCAACCTGATCAAAGTCAGTGAATGGGTGGTTGTCCGGCATGACGCCGGCTCCGCGCTGCTCCGGGTCATGCCGCTGCTCTCGCTCGACCAGCGCAACGAGATCGCGGTCGAGCTTGCCAAGGGGCTGGAGGTCGGCGAATACGAGTTCTCGAAGTACATCCCCAACTATCTGGGCGAACTGGCGCTCTATCTGCATCCTAAGGAGCTGGATGAACTGATCGTCCGGCTGGAGGAACTGCTCGGCAGCTCGAACGACTGGATTGTTGCGGTCTCGCTCAATACGCTGGGCGTCCTGCTCGAGCACTACCCGGTTTATCAGGAGCGGTTTGTACAGAGCGAGCATACCTTCGAAGCACGCCGCCAGCACTTACTTGGACTGCTGCTCGACGGGCTTGCCAACTATCGTGAGTCGGTGCGTCAGGAAGCGCTGCTGGTCATCGGCAAGTCGATCTTCGGCACATCCAACCTTTCCCCCGAGGAAAAAACCAACCTGTTCTCCCACTGCTATAAAAAGCTGGTCTTTCTGATTACCGAGAACCCGGGCGGCGGTCTGGCATTCTTCTATCGTGCAGCCGCCCTTTCTCACATCTACCGGTTTATTGCACTCCACCGGATCGACTACGGCAGCTTTCACTTCGAGCAGCGGCAGAAAGTCGCCTTCTTCCCCGGGACCTTCGACCCGTTCACCCTCTCACATAAGGGAATCGTGCGGGCGATCCGCGACCTCGGGTTCGAGGTCTACCTCGCGATAGACGAGTTTTCCTGGTCCAAAAAGACCCAGCCCCACCTGATCCGGCGGCAGATTGTCAGCATGTCGGTTGCCGACGAGCTGCATGTCCAGCTGTTCCCGGATGATGTGCCGGTCAACATCGCCAACCCCGCTGACCTGCGCCGCCTGCGCGGGATGTTCCCCAGCAAGGAGCTTTATATTGTGGTCGGCAGCGACGTGGTGCGCAACGCCTCCTCCTATCGTGCGGCTCCGTCTGCGGATTCGATCCATTCGATGAACCATATCGTGTTCCGGCGGATCAGCGGCGAGGAGGGCGACGAGGGAGAGCATGACCGCGCGGCGCTCTCGCTCATCACCGGCAAGGTGGTCGAGCTGACCCTGCCGCCCCATCTGGAGGACATCAGTTCGACCCGTATCCGTGAAAACATCGACCTCAACCGCGACATCTCCAACCTGATCGACCCGGCAGTACAGGAGTTCATCTACCAGAACAGCCTCTATCTGCGTGAACCGCAGTATAAGCCGGTGATCCATACCGATGAGATTCTGTTCCAGCGAGAGGATGAGCCACAGCCCGAACTGCTGGCCGAACTGGAGCGCTCGGTTCTGGCCGACCGGGCAGGGGTTGAGCATATCTGCCAGAGCATCTCAGAGAATGGGGATACCTTGATCCTGCTCCGGCATCTCGGCAAGCGCAGGCAGATCATCGGGTATGCCAGCCTGCGGCAGATCACCAGTTCCGATCTGTTTTTCTCCTTGCACCGCGATGATTACGCGGATTATGTCCGCCGCCGCGCCTCTGGGAAGATTCTGCTGCTCACCGGCATCTATACCCAGATTACCGAAACTGCCTACGACCTGCCCCAGCTCCTGCTCACCGAGGCGCTCGCAACCTCGCTTGCGGAGGGCTGCACTTATGCGGTCTTTTCCTCCTACGGAAGCGGTTCGCCTTCGTTCATCCATGAGATGCTCGAACGGCAGGGATTTGTCTGTGCACCATGTTCGGACAAGGCGCCAAGCCCACTTTATGTGGTCGATATGCGTGCGCCGCTTGTCCTGATCCAGAACCTTGAAACCACCATCAAAGAGCCGTTCCGCTCCAACCGGCGGGTGCTGGACGCCATCAAGGCCGCGCACTACCGGCTCCAGCTCGCCACCACCCAGATTCAACCGGGCAGTCTGGTGCTCTCCCTCTCGGCGGACATGATCCACCACCGGATGGTCGACAAGATTACCGCACTCAACGGGGTTTCAAATACCCAGACCTTCCCCCGCAGGCTCGGAAAGAATATGTGTGTGCCGTTCGGCAAGATTCTGCGCGGTACGGTAGTGCCAAATACGGTCACGAAAACGCTCCATACCGATAAGGTCTACACCCCCGATATCATAGACAACTGCATCGAAGCATTCCCCTACTATTCCCCGATCGAGAGCCAGGTCCGGACGATCAAATCCTTCAACCGTCCGGTGATCCTGGTCGACAGCCTGCTGCACGAAGGATACCGGATGCAGGCGCTCGACCCGCTCTTTATCAAGGAGGATATCCGCATCAGGATGCTGATGGTGGGGGTGCTCTCGGGCCGCGGGCGTGATTTGATGGCGATGCGCAACCGTCCGGTTGACTGCATCTACTATGTGCCGAATCTGAAATACTGGTTCGTGGAATCCACCCTCTACCCGTTTATCGGCGGTGACACCGTCCGGCGGGAAAATATGCCGGTTGCAGGGCTGCTTCCGTCGGTCAACCGGATTCTGCCCTACTCGACCCCGTTCTTTGTCTCCGACTGCTCCCATCTGGCGGCGTTCGAGTTTTCCCGTTGCTGCATTGAGAATTCGCGGGACATCCTAATGGTGCTCGAGTCGGAATACCGCGAACAGTTCGGGCGCAACCTTACCTTGAACCGGCTTTCCGAGGCGGTCATTCTGCCGCTCTGCCCGGACAAAGGCGCCTGTATGGCCTATGACCCCAACCTTTCGGCATCGGTCTATCTCGAAAACGACCTCGAAATGCTGATGCGTACCCGCAAGCTGATGATCTGAAGAGCTGCCTTGTATCCCAAACCCTTCGGTGATTTTTTGAAAGGCTGCGGGATCGAAAGGTGGAACATTTTCATAAAGGAGCGTATATTAACTATGTTTTATTACAAAATGGACGGACATCTGCTTTGCAGTGCACGTCATGATCTGCCGTTTCCCGCTGTAGAACCGCCTGCGGATGCACCCAAAGCGGTTTTCCTGTTTGAGGCTGACCCGCAGTCCTGCCGCGCTTCGTTCTCGGTTGGGCATCCGGGACAGCTCGCCCAGCCGGAGGGCATCCGCTGGCTGGATGCCTCCCGCCTGCCGGACGGCGACCCGGACCCGCTGCTCGGACGCCTGATTCAGGAGGGCAGGCTGCGTGCGGTCAACTACCGGCACCCACAGTGGGAGTCACTCATCTCCTGCACGCCGGACAAACGGAAAAAACGGGTCAATATCCTTGCGATTGGGGATGTGGGAAGCACCCTTTTAACCGGACTGAAGCTGCTCGGGCAGGATGTGATCTCCTCGATCGGCATCTGCGACCTTTCGGAAAAGACAACTGCCCGCTGGGAATTTGAGATGAACCAGATTTCTCTGCCTTGGGCTTACGACGCGATGCCCGAAGTTGAAGTGATCCCCCCGGACCGGCTGTTCGACTGTGACCTGTTTGTATTTGTCGCATCCAAGGGGATTCCTCCGGTCGGATCAGGGGTCAAGGATGTGCGGATGGCGCAGTTCGAGACCAACTCGAAGATCGTCGCCCATTACGCCAAGCTGGCCCGGGAGCAGAAATTCAAAGGGCTGTGGGCCGCAGTGAGTGACCCGGTAGACCCGCTCGCCAAAACCGCCTACCTCGCCAGCAACCAGAACGAGGCCGGGGAGTTTGACGGTCAGGGCCTGCGCCCTGAACAGATCCAGGGGTTTGGCTTGGGTGTGATGAACGCCCGCGCCGCCTATTTCGCCAAGCGCGACCCGCGGTTCGCCAGTTTCCTTACCGAAGGACGGTCGTTCGGCCCACACGGTCAGGAGCTCGTGGTGGCGAATTCGCTTGCGCATTACGACGATGCACTCTCGCAGGAGCTGACTCACTTGGTTGTCACCGCCAATCTCAAGATGCGGGAGATCGGCTTCAAACCGTATGTGGCGCCCGCGCTCTCCTCCGGGGCGCTCTCCCTGCTGCTGATGCTGCGCGGCGAGTGGCATTGCGGGTCGGTCTTTTTGGGCGGCATTTTTATGGGCGTCAAAAACCGCTATACGGCCACAGGTCTGGAAACCGAGCTGCTTCCTTCGATTCCTGACCCACTGTTCGCGCGGATTCAGTATGCGGCGGACCATCTTGCAACGGTGATTTAACGGGGAGGCGTTTCGGAATGAACCAGCCTCTGGTGCTGATCCGCCCGAGATGCGAACATCCGGAAACCGCCCGCCGCCTTTCCGAAGTGTTGGCTTATGCGCTCGAAGGGTCTGCCGTATCGACGATCGAGACAGCCGCTGCGCTTCATCCACTGAAGGGGAAAAAGATTCTGTTTGCGGTTATGGTGGGGGAAACCGGCATCAATCTCGAATACTTTGCCATGCTGCAATGGATGCGGGAGCATCCCGGATGTCTGGAGGGGTCGGTTGGCGGCGTCCTGGTGGACGGCGCAAGCGAGCTTTACACCAAATCCATCGGGAGCGAGCTGGTATTTACCGCCAACCTTGCGGGCTGTACCTTCCCGGGACGGCCGCTGGTCGAAGGGACCGGCTCGCTTGGCAATTTCACCATCCTTGCCCGCACGATGGAAACCGACCGGTTTGGTGCCTATCTGCGGTCGGCGCGGGAGCTGGTCGAGCGGGTCTGCGGCTTCAGCCAGCCGCGGTTTGAACGTCCAAAGCTGCTTGCAGTACACGCCTCTAGTCACAAGACATCCAATACCCTCGCGCTCTGGCGCCGGGTTCGGGAACAGATTGGTGACCGGTGCGAAATCAGCGAGTTCAACCTGCGTAACGGGGAAATTTCCGACTGCTCCGGTTGCCCCTATACCATGTGCCTGCATTTTGGCGAGCAGGGTGGATGTTTTTACGGCGGCGTGATGGTGGATGAGGTCTTTCCCGCCATCCGGCAGGCCAATGCATTGGTCATGCTCTGTCCTAACTATAACGACGCGCTTTCCGCCAACCTCACCGCATTTATCAACCGGCTGACAGCTTTGTTCCGTCAGGTGCGGTTCTACGACAAAGCGCTTTTTGCGATCGCAGTTTCCGGGTATTCGGGCAACGATATCATTGCCAAGCAGTTGATCTGTGCGCTTAACATGAACAAGACCTTCTATCTGCCTGCCCGTTTTTCGATGCTGGAAACTGCCAACAATGCCGGGGATGCCTGTAAACTTCCCGGCATCGACCAGCGGATCGCATGTTTTTCCCAGCAGCTTGCTGCATTTTGCGATCAATGACCGAATCGTTCCGCATTATATGCGCAGCAAAGGCTCTGCCACATGTCCCGCCGAATCTGGCTTCCTCTGGGCATCCTTATTGCAAAAACAAAAGAGGCGCGTCCCTGACTTTGAGCAGGGACGCGCCTTTTTGACTGCTGCGATTAAGCCGCAGATGTCATTTTTTTAGAAGCGAGATATTGAGGGACCAAAATCAGTGCGATGACCGCAAGACCGATGATGTCGGTAGCAAGACCCGGATAGATCAGGCAAAGTCCGCCGGCCGCGGAAATCAACCGCTGCCACATCGGCATATCCTTAAAGACGAAACCTTCCAGGCCAGCAGCAACTGCAAAGATACCGATCAACGAAGTAACAATGATCTGGATAACACCAATCGCGTTGGTATCAATGAACAGCATCGCCGGATTGAGCGCGAAGATGTACGGGACGATAAACGCTGCAATCGCCAGTCGGGAAGCATTGATACCGGTTTTCATCGGATTGGAGCGTGCGATTGCGGAACCAGCATAAGCTGCCAACGCAACCGGCGGGGTGATATCTGCAACGATACCGAAGTAGAACACAAACATATGTGCCGAGATCGGGTTGATGCCCATACCGGTGACAAGGATCGGTGCGCAGGTGGTCGCCATGATGATATAGTTTGCGGTAGTCGGAACACCCATGCCCAGAACAATACAGGTGAGCATCGTCAGGAAGAGCGCAATGATCTTCACATCGCCTGCGACCGAAACGATCGCTGTAATCAGGATCTGGCCCAGACCAGTCATCGTGACGACGCCCGCGATAATGCCCGCGATGCCGCACGCAACCGCAACCGAAAGGGTGCTCTTGCCGCCGCTCTCCAACGCATCCACAAAACCGGACGGGGTCATACGGGTATCCTTGTTAATCATGCTGACCGCGATTGCAACCAGCGTCGCGATGACCGCTGCGCGGGACATGGTGAATCCCTTCATAACCATCCCGATGAGGATAATCAGCGGAAGCAGCAGATACCCCTTCTGGAGGAACAGCTTGCCGAACTTCGGCAGGGTTTCCTTATCCAGACCCTTCAGGCCGAGCTTTTTCGCCTCGAGGTGAACCATCATAAAGATACCCGCAAAGTAAAGGAACGCAGGGAGGATCGCCTTGACCGCGATCGTACCGTACTGAACACCAACCATTTCCGCCATCAGGAACGCTGCCGCGCCCATGATCGGCGGCATGATCTGTCCTCCCGTTGAGGAAGCCGCTTCAACAGCACCCGCGAATTCCCCGCGGTAACCGGTCTTTTTCATCAGCGGGATGGTCACGCTACCGGTCGTAACCGTGTTCGCAACCGAGCTGCCGGAAACCATGCCGCAGAGGGCGCTCGAGATAACCGCAACCTTTGCCGGGCCGCCAGTCGAAGCGCCTGCGATCGAGTTTGCCGCCTGAATGAAGAACTCGGAAATACCGGTGGCCTCGAGGAATGCACCAAAGATGATGAACAGAACGATATAAGTCGAGCAGACGCCGATCGGAGTACCGATGACACCACCGGTGGTATAATAGAGATTGTAGATAACGGTTTTGAGTGTTTTACCTGACGCAAACGCGTAGATTACAAAGCAGCTTGCAACAATCAAAATCGGGATACCGACAACACGGCGGCAGGCTTCCACCAGCACCAGAATACCAATCACACCAATTAGAATCTCCATTTGAGAGATACGGGTGGCGTGTTTGATGATGGTGTCAAAGTTAAAGACATAGTAGAAAAAGCTTCCACCACCGAGCACCGCAAGAAGAATATCATACCAAGGAATATAGTTGCGTCTGAGGTTGCCCTTTTTCATCGGGAAAACTGTGAATACCAACAGGATGACAATTCCCACAAACAGAGAACGGCGTACACGTTCATCCCAGTTGGCAAACAGGTTCATATAAACCATCAAAAGTGAAAAGCCAGCAAGCGCATAACGGACAATCTTTTTGGGGACGCCCTCATAAAAACGCACGTTTGACTCGCGGTCAAACTTTTTCATAATCGCGTCTACATCTTCCGCCGTTCCGGTGGAAGCATCCTCCGCCTGAGGCGAAGTGTCCGGCGCTGCAGCGTTGGTTTCCATCTCGTTTTTTTTCTTATCAGAATCAAACAAAGCCGGTCCCTCCTTTGCGCATCTAAAATAAATTCCATTCGCAGGAAAATGCTACGGTGCTGTTTTTGCCGCATAGCTCCCGCAGGCTGATTTCCTGCCCGTTCAGCGTGAGGACGTGATCGGATACCGTCCCCACAATGTAGGAAAGATGCGGCATCTCAAGGTTAAAACCCGAGACGATCATCTCCCCATGTTCGCCATAAGTCAGGGTCTGTCCTTCTAAAATTTCGGTCTGGACGCCAGCGCCAAACCCATAATAAATCGTTTCCACCACATAGATTTTGTGACCACGGATTTCATACACATCGGTCAGCGGGCTTTTATTGACCGAATGGACGAAACCCACCGAAAATCTGTCGCCATCCGATACCCGGTATCGGGAATAGATTCCACCCGTTTTCCCGTCCCGCAGTGTCAGATAATACCCGCTACGGCAGATTGAAAGAAAGACAGCGGCAATAACGATGAGCATTATTGCCGCTGTCACCTTCCTATTTTTTTGAACGAGCCGAAAGATTACAGCGCGCCTACCTCTTTGAAGTACTTCTCAGCGCCGGGGTGGAACGGTACGGAGATGCCCTCAACCGCATAAGCGGTGTCAAGCTCTGCGCCCTTCGCGTGGCTCTCGGTGATCGCGTCTTTGTTCTCAAAGATCGCTTTGGTCAGCTCGTAGATCGCATCTTCGGAAGCATCGTTGGAAACGATCAGGGTCGCTTTGACCGCGACAGTCTGGACATCAGCATCAACGCCGCCGTAGGAGCCGCCGGGAATGCTGTACTTGGTGTAGAACGGATAGGACTCGATCAGCTTGGCAGCATGCTCGTCGTCAACCTCAAGCAGGTTGATCGCCTTGGTGGTTGCCAGCTCAACGATTGCAGTGGTCGGAGCACCCGCGGTGCAGAAGAACGCGTCGATCTTGCCGTCTTTGATCGCATCCGCCGAATCACCGAAACCAAGGTTGTTGACCTCGATGTCGTCGAAGGAGATGTCATAAGCCTCAAGGATCTGACGTGCGTTGAACTCAACGCCCGAACCAGCGTCGCCAACGGAAACTCTCTTGCCCTTCAGGTCTGCAATCGACTTGATGTCGCCGCTTGCAACGATCTGGCAAACCTCAGCATACAGGCCTGCAACGCTCGAGAAGCTGGTGACAGCGCCATCCTCTGCGAAAAGGTCAGAACCGTTGAACGCATAGTCCATAACGTCGTTCTGGACGATCGCGAGGTCAGCCTCTTTGTCGTCGATCAGGAAGATGTTTGCCTTGGATGCGCCGGTCGACTGGACGTTGATCTGCGCGGTAGACATCTTGCCGTTCAGGATGTTTGCGAGCACACCGCCGTAAGCGTAGTATGTACCCGTTGTACCGCCGGTACCCATAACCATCGAGACCGAGCCAGCAGCCGGTGCAGAGGGTGCGGGTGCGGGTGCTGCGGACGAAGCCGGAGCCTCACTGGAAGCAGCAGGGGCCGCAGACGAAGCCGGAGCGGACGAGCCGCCACACGCTGTCAGCGCCAGCGCCACCACCATCAGCATCGCAATGATGCCAAGCAGTTTCTTGTTCATTTCAATTTCCTCCTATCAAGTTGCGTTTTTCAATGATTCTTGTCGTAAGAATCACCAGATCATATTATACATGATAACCGGAAAAATAGCAATCAAAATTTGTGTTAATTCCATAACTTTTTAAAAGTTTTTTCATATTTTCAGAAAAGCAGATGCAGGAGTTGAAAAAAATCCTGCATTTTCTACAGATTTCTACAAAAAACTGAAAAAACAAGCGAGGGGATCTGCCAGAGCAGATCCCCCCAACCGCCCTGAATCGGGCATTCTACATCTGTTTTGGTTTAGAAGATACCCTGAGCGAGCATCGCATCAGCAACCTTCTTGAAGCCGGCAATATTTGCACCTGCAACCAGGTTATAGCCCAGGCCGAACTCCTCAGCAGCAGCAACCGAAGAATCGTGGATGTTCTTCATGATGCTCTTGAGCTTCTCATCAACCTCTTCTGCTGCCCATGCAAGTCTGCCGCTGTTCTGGGACATCTCGAGACCGGAAACCGCAACACCGCCTGCGTTGACCGCTTTGGACGGAGCAACAATCATGTTCTTCTGGCTCATCAGATAGACCAGAGCATCATTGGTGGTGGGCATGTTGGCAACTTCGATGTAGTATTTGATGCCGTTGGCAACGATCTTCTCTGCCTGCTCCATGTTGACGTCGTTCTGGGTTGCGCAGGGCATGATAACGTCAACCTTCTGGCCCCAAGGCTTCTCGCCCGGGAAGAACTGGCAGCCGAATTTGTCCGCATAATCCTGGACCTTGTCGCGGCCGCTTGCACGCATCTCGAGCATGTAATTGAACTTCTCCTCGGTGGTGATGCCGTCGGGATCATAGATGTAGCCATCCGGGCCGGACAGGGTGACTGCTTTGCCGCCCAGCTCTGCGATCTTCTTCGCAGCGCCCCATGCAACGTTGCCGAAGCCGGCCAGTGCAAAGGTTTTGCCCTCGAAGGTATCGCCCTCGTGCTTGAAGACCTCAGCGGTATAATAGACAGCGCCGTAACCGGTCGCTTCCGGACGGACCAAGCTGCCGCCGAAGGACAGGCCCTTACCGGTAAGTACACCATTCTCGAATGCGCCGCGGATTCTGCGGTACTGACCATACAGATAGCCGATCTCGCGAGCACCAACGCCCATGTCGCCCGCCGGGACGTCAACGTCCGGACCGATGTGGCGATACAGCTCGGTCATGAACGCCTGGCAGAAGCGCATGACTTCCGCATCGCTCTTGCCGCGGGGGTCGAAGTCGGAACCGCCCTTTGCGCCGCCCATCGGCAGGGTGGTCAGGCTGTCTTTGAAGGACTGCTCGAAAGCAAGGAATTTCATAACCGAGAGGTTTACAGAGGGATGGAACCGCAGGCCGCCCTTGAAGGGACCGATTGCGCCGTTGAACTGGACGCGATATCCACGGTTGACCTGGACTTTGCCCGCGTCGTCGGTCCAGGTGACACGGAACGAAATGATCCGCTCCGGCTCGACCATGCGCTCGAGCAGGCCAGCCTTCTCATACTCCGGATGTTTGTCGATAACCGGGGCCAGAGAGGAGAGAACTTCCTCTACGGTCTGCTGGAATTCGGGCTCAGACGGATGGTTCTTCTTGACTTCTTCGAGAACTCTTTCAACATACTTGCTCACGATAATCAGCCTCCCAAATATTCTTTGTGCGTTCTGTATAGAGAATTGCACAAATTACATAATTCAACCTGATTTCAGCGGGCTCCGAAAAGGGTGGAACCTCTGAATCTTCAGGTGTTGTTCCTATTATGCAGGAACATCTACAGATTCCTACAAAATACTACATCAGTTTGCAATGTTTTTGGAAAATATTTTTTCAAAATGCAGGAATCCTATCATTCGGTAAAAATCAACAAACCATCAATAAACTTTTTGACACTCACCTTGCCTCCACGGGTGCGTTTGCCCCGTACAAAGTCCATTTCCGCCTTGATTTCCTCAAACGGGAACAGGCTCCCCGAATATCGGGTAAAGGTGTCGTTCATGAAATCCTCTATCCCGAGGTGGGCGAGGTTGGACATCCCCTGCGCGATCGCGCGCCGGATCCGCTGCTCCATATTCTTGGGGCTGGCGCTGAGGGTTTCGCAGAGCTGGCCGACACTGGTCTGCGAAATCGGGAGCTGGTTCTCGTAAAGATACTGACAGACCTGGAGGATATCCCCACACCCCTTTTCTCCCGACATCCCGAGCTGGTTCAGGATCCCCTGCAATTTACGCAGATGCTGGCTTTCGATCTCCTGACGCAGGTCCTTTACGTCGGTTTTCTCCGAAAGAAACATCTTGCGGATGTTGGAAAGGGTCCTCTCGTTCTGAATCTGCTGGGATACATTGCTGATGACCGATTTGACCTCAATAAGGTTGATCGGCTTGCTGATAAAGAAATCCACCCCCGCATCGTAGGCCTTCCCAACCAGCTCCTTGTCCGAGACCTGGGAAAGCATGATGCACTTTGCCTTGCAGCCCTGCTCCCGCAGCTCGCGGACCACCTGAATCCCGTCCTTCTGGGGCATCAGGAGGTCAACCAGGATAATATCCGGGTTCTGCGCCATGATTCTGGAGACATCCGGTGCCTCCTCTCCCGAATCCCCGCAGATATTCCCGAGCTGATGCTGTTCCATAATTTCCTCAAGGTTGTTGATAACCGAAAGGTCATCCTCTACGATATAGATTTCCATCGTCTTTTATTCTCCCTCCAATCGGTCCGCAGGAATCCGGACGATGAATGCGGTCCCGGCCCCCTGCGTGGATTCTACCTCCAAACTTCCGCCAAACTGCTCTTCGACAACAATTTTTACCCCTGAAAGACCGACGCCGCGGTAGATGTTGCCGGTCTTTTCATCAAATTTTGTGGAAAACCCCATCTGGAAAATCCGCCGCAGATTTTTTTCCGCAATGCCGATCCCGTTGTCCTCGATCCGGAAAAGAAAATCCGGACCCTCTTTCCACTCCGAAACATGGATGCTCCCCTTCCTGTGGGCCGATTCGATCGCCTCACATGCGTTGTTGACAAGGTTTTTCAAGACAACCATCAGGGAATAATGCTCCTTCAGGACGAAATCCTGCCCGCACTGGAAGTCAAGATAGATGTCCAGCCCTTTCATATCGAGATGGCGGTAGGTCGCATCCTTGAGAATCTGCAAAAGGTCACAGAACCGCATGGTTTCATTGTCATACTGCTCGTCGATCTCCTTTTCGATCCCCTGTATGATCCGGATATAGTCCTTTTTGATCTCGTGCACATCCCGCGCAATCGCCAAAGCCAGGCTCCGGGTTTCCTCCGGCAGCCCCAGTTCGGCGCACCGTTCAAAAAGCTGGTAGGCATTTTTCATGATCGCTTCGATCTCTTCCGAGTTCTTGCGCATAAAGTAGACCTCGTTTTTCAGCCCAGTGGTCATCAGGAACAGGCGCTGGTAGCGGTTCTCATGCTCCTCCCGGGTGAGCAGGGAACGGTATTGTTCCCCCATCGCGAGCAACGCGCCTGCCAGCAGGGTACGTGCCAGCGCGACCAGCATCAGATAGGCGCAGGTGCGGTCAAAGCTGCTCAGATGCAGCTCGCCGCGCATCCAGACTTCAAACAGATTGGATATGAAATCGCAGAAAAAGATGCTCACGGCCAACCGCGGGATGCGCACCGTATGCTTGTTCCGGATCAGGACCGAGAAAAGCAGCCCATATGCGAGGTAGAAAAGCGCGCCAGGGGCCACCTGCCGGATGCCTTCGCTGAGTTCTCCGTTCCCGCCGAGCACCCAGAGTGCCATCCGGAATCCGAAGACCATCCCCGCTGTTGTGAGGCTCGGCGCGATAAATAGTTTCCCCCGTCCTGCGGCAAGCAGCAGGAGCGGGAAGAGCACCACCGAGAGCGAAAGCCGGAACTGGTCGGAGAACGCATTGAAATAAACCTGCGAGATCAGTGTGATGACCGAACTGGTCAGCAAAATCAACCGGGTCCGGGAGAACCTCCCCTGCCGCCTCTGCATAGCTATCCTCCATTCGGCAACCATCCGCCCCGGCATTACGCAAAAGGTCAGGCCGCTTTCCAATCTTTGTTCCTATTGTAATGTATATGGGGAAAAGCTGCAAGCTTTTCGACGTCCGCTATCCCCCGGATGTTAGGGGAACAGATATTGTTCTATTATAATGGATAACCCAGGACTTTTCAATCATCCTGAAAAACAAAAACTCCCACTTGGCTCAAATGCAGTGTATGTACGCCAGAAGCGCCCCTGTTGGTGATGAAGCACACATTTGCGGAAACCGACGGCCATTCGGCTTTCCAGGCGCTTCCTACCCATTGAGATGCAGCGCCGTTCTCTATCGGCTCTGTTTTTCTCACTTTTTAGGAATTATAGCATATTTATGAAACGCGGACAAGCGGTTTGCCTGTAAAATACAGAATCAGTAGAGATACAAAAAGCAGCAAAAGACAGGGACTTGTTGAGCCAGAAAGATGGCTTCTCCTATTTTAGCTGTGCTTCCAAAGTGAACTCCCGTGGGCCTTGCTGCCGATCCTTACAGTAAAGAACCCTTCTAAGGCTGCTTTTCAGCAGACGGTTTTTTTCGGCAGCATCCGCATGGAAATAGAGGGACAAAGCAGTCTGGACGATTTGAATCCTCTGCGCAGGGTCATTCTGCCGGGCCTCTGCCAGTTGCCCTTCCAGGCTGTCTGCCACATCATGCAGGGATGTCAGCTTCCGGTCGACCGCATCAGACCTCTGCCGGAATAGCTCCGGTGTGTAGATCCCCTGTTCCAGGAGGTCGCAGAGCCTGTCGCGCTGACGTTCGGTGTTGGAAATGCTGCGGCGAACCTGCTCCAGGGCCTGAACAATTTCAGTGCTGCCGGCAGGGCCGTCTGGCGCCTGCACCTGAATGCCCGACAGCATGTCTTCAAGCAGGCCGAGCAGTTCAGCTTCCACATAGGTAAGATTGGCGGACTTACAGTCGCATTGCCTGTTCGGGCATTTGAGGTAGCTCCAGCGGCCTTTGGACGTCTGTACGACCATTTTGGAACCACATTTCTTGCAGACACAGATGCCCGCAAGCGGGTTTCTGACCACGCCGGTATAACAGGGTGGGTGCCAACGTTCATGGAGGATCCTGCCGGCCTGCTGCCAGACTGCCTCGTCGATGATGGGGGGATGCATCCCATCCACAGCAATCCAGTCGTCCTCCGGTCGATTGACGATGATATGCCTTCCGTTCCCGCACGTCCTGTCGTGGAGCTCTGTGGTGCGGTTGTAGAGGATCTTCCCTGCATAGACCGGGTTTTTCAGGATATGCCGGACCGAGACAGCCGCAAAACGGTCGGACCGTCTCGGATGTGCTCCCAACGCGTTGATCTGGTCGGCGATCGCGTGACAGCCGATCCCCTGATTGACATATAGATCATAAATCATCCGTACAAAAAAGGCTTCCTCCTCAACAATCCGGAGGGTTGGCCGTTTCCCGATGTGGTCGCGCGCGTAGCCATAGGGGATGCTGGAGACGTGCCCGCCCTCCTTCACCGTCTGAAGGATGCCGCGATGCAGGCGTTTGGTAATCATCTTGTACTCCCGGCGGGAAAGAAAGGTTTTGAATTCGGTCAGCTCTTCGTCCAGATCGTCATTGAGATCATAAATCTTTTCTAGGGTTACAATCCTGGTTCCGGAGTATTTGAACGTTTCTAGGATCACCCCCTGGTCCCGCATCCCGCCGCGGCCAAGGCGGTCGATGTCTACGCAGAGCACCGAGTCATAGATTCCGCGTTCCACATCCTCGAGGAGCTGCATCATCTGGGGACGCAGATACAGGCTGTCTCCGGTCACGACCTCCTCATAATATCTGACAATCGAAAGCCGATACCGATGCGCAGCCGCCTGCAGCTGTAGTTTGTGGCGGGAAAGGGTCTCTTCGAGCGGTTCGTTCGGATCATCCGAACGGCTTTTGCGCAGATAGGCAGCGGATGCCATAGGATCACCCCCGTTGTTATGGATTGGAACCAGGCTTCTCTGCCCCCGCGGCAGAAGAGCCTTATCTTATATGTATGTGAAAGAAGAGATTTTTAGCGCTTGTTTGGAAGCAGAGAAAATCACAGAGGCTCCAGTTTTTCCAACGGTTTCTGGATAGCAGAAGCGTCTGCCGCATATTTTTTCGCCTTATAACGACATGATTCGCTTTCCCGGTCTGCTATAATTTTTGGACGAACCACTGTACAAACCCCCAAAAAAGGAGTATACTAGATACAAAACCTACAGATTATGCTTAGGAGAAACCTTACAGAAGAAAGGGGCGGGACTGATGGCAAAACGTACGATTATCACGATCGGCAGAGAGTATGGCAGTGGTGGCAGAGAGATCGGCAGCAGGCTGGCGCAGGAGATGGGGCTGGCCTATTACGACAAGGAACTGCTGGTGCTTGCAGCCAAAGAAAGCGGGATTGCGCAGGAGCTTTTCGAGCACAACGACGAGATGCCGGTCAACAGCCTGCTCTATTCCCTGTCGGTCCATCCGTATTCAGCGGGAAGTCTGGCCGGGATGCAGAATATGCCGCTCACCCAGAAGATGTTCCTGGCGCTCTTTGAAGTGATCCAGAAGATTGCCCGGCAGGAGGACTGCGTTATTGTCGGGCGGTGCGCCGATTATGCGCTGCGCAGTTATCCCGACTGCCTGAACGTGTTCATTCACGCGCCGCTCCCCTACCGGATCGAGCGGGTCTGCAAACGCAATGGACTGGATACATCCGAGGCAAAGGAGCGCATCCTCAAGACCGACAAAAAGCGGGCTTCCTACTATAACTCCTACTCTGACCGTAAGTGGGGGAGCCTGCAAAGCTACCATCTCTCGTTTGACAGCAGCCTGCTCGGGGTAGAAAGTTCGGTCGCATTGATTCGGCAGTTTGTGCAGTCGCGGTTATAAAATCTGTTTGACAGTTAAGCGCCTGTTCGGTATCTGAGGACCCGCTTATCACACCGTCCCGGCGATTTTTTGACCGGCCTGCCGGTTTCAAAAGCTGCGGGGAAGCGGGCTGGGATTTTCGCCCTGTATCAAAGATACCCTACAGGTTTTGAGACCTGCCCCACCAGAATGGAAAGGAAGAACGAAATGCAATGTATAGATATATCGTCGACAGGATTGAAGGAAGATTCGCTGTGATTGAAGGCGAAAACGGCGAGATAAGCGGGGTGGAACTGGCCCGGCTGCCGCAGGGGATTTCCGAAGGAAGCGTAGTGGTCCATCATATAGGGGAGTGGAGCGTGGACGTCGAAGAGACCGAGGCGAGGCGTGCGCGGATGCGTGAAAGGCTGCGCCGCCTGACCAAAGGCACAGAGGAGTGAACCGCACACCGGGACGGCAGCGCAAAGCGCGCCGTCCCGTTTTTTATCCGCCGGGGGGCGGAATCTTTTCAGGAGGGATCGTGGAATCTTATGGTGAATTTTCTGGTGCGCCTGTTTGTCAAAAACAGTGAACAGACGCATCTGCCCGAGGTGCGCAGCCGGTATGGGGTGTTGAGCGGCGGGGTGGGGATCGCCCTCAACCTCTGCCTGTTTGCTGCAAAATTCCTTGCGGGGCTGCTCGCTTCCTCGATTGCGATTACGGCCGATGCATTCAACAACCTTTCGGATGCGGGCAGCTCGGTTGTCACGCTGGTCGGGTTCCGGATGGCGTGCGCCCCTGCCGACAGTGAGCACCCTTTCGGCCATGGGCGGATCGAGTATGTCTCAGGGCTGGCTGTCTCGGTGGCGATTCTGCTGGTCGGCGTTGAGCTGGGAAAAAGCTCGATAGAAAAAATCCTGCACCCCGAAGCGATTCAGTTCAGCACACTTTCCATGGGAATTCTGGCCGTTTCGGTGGCGGTCAAGCTCTGGATGTGCTGGTTCAACCGGTCGCTTGGCAACCGGATCGGATCGACCGCAATGCGTGCCACCGCAATGGACAGCCTGACCGATGCGGTGGCAACGGCGGCGGTCGCAGCCGGTACGGTGATCGGGCATCTGTCAGGGCTGCTGCTCGATGGTTGGATCGGACTGCTGGTGGCGGCCTTTATCCTGTATACCGGGTATCACACCGCAAAGGACAGCCTCTCCCCGCTGCTCGGCCAGACGCCCGACCCGGAATTTGTGGAGCAGATCGCCCAGACCGTGATGAAGCATGACGAGGTGATCGGGATGCACGACCTGATCGTGCACGATTATGGGCCGGGACGGCGGATGATCTCGCTGCATGCGGAGATGCCCTGTACAATGGATGTGCTGGTGATGCACGATGCGACCGATCTGCTCGAGCTGGAGCTGCGCCATAAATTTAACTGTGAAGTGACCATCCATATGGACCCGATCGAGGTGAACAACCAGGCGATAACCGAGATGCGCAAACGTCTGATTGAACTGGTTCAGGGGATAGACCCCGTCCTCTCGATCCATGATTTTCGGATGGTCTGGGGAAAAAGCCATACCAACCTGATCTTTGATCTGCTGGTTCCCTATCAGTTTTCGATGACCAACGCGGAGGTCTCCAAGCTGGTACAGGAACGGGTACGTCAGATGGAGGACGGGCAATATTTTGCAGTGGTCAAGGTCGAGCAGGCGTTCGTCTGACACCTGAACCCGATCAGCCCGCCGATACATACAGCGGTAAAAACAACAGAGCCGAAGCTATCCCAGCCCCGGCCCCAAGATTATCTTTCAGATTCTTTCCGTTCCATCAACTGGTCAGCGTCCAGCTCGAACGGGGTATCCTCCCCCTGTTCCAGCGCATGGATTCCGGCGTCAATCAGCCGAAGCAGCGCTTCATTTTCAGGCAGCGGTTCACTGTTCAGTCCCATCGTTCTCACACTCCTTCCCATGCGCTTTCAGATATGCCTTTACCCCATCGAACGTCTCATCGCTTATGATATGCTCGATCCGGCAGGCATCCTGGCTGGCGGTTTCCGGACTGATGCCCAGAACGGATTCCAGAAAACGGGAGAGCAGCAGATGCCGCTCATAGATCGCCTCGGCCTTGGCGCGTCCGGCTTCGGTGAGCAGGATATGCCCTGTGCCCTCCATGACAATCAGCCCGTCCCGCCGCAGGATCGACATCGCCCGGCTCACACTGGGTTTTGTGTAGTCCAGCTCGTTTGCAATATCAATCGACCGGACTGACCCATTGCGGTTTTCCAGGACAAGGATGGTTTCCAGATAGTTTTCTCCTGATTCGTGCATGGGGCACCCTCCTGTTTCCAAAAGTATCATCCATAGTTTAACATAAACCGCAGTTGTCCGCAAGAGAGCGGTTACAGTTGGAAAAAAGATGGTCCGGCAGCGGGATGCGAGGTCGGGCTATGGATGTTCTTTTTCGAACCATGCGGTCAGCTGCAACCTGTTTTCAGGTTTTGAGCCATCGTAATAGTTGACATCCTCAGTGCTTCCGCTCACCCGGATTTTGAGACGATTCCCGTCCCTTGCAAGAATCTCCATCCGATTGTTTCTGGCCGGCTGATGTTCAAGATAGTAAAAGCTTCCGTCGGCTTCGTTTGCTTCGTTTGGCTGCTCCAGATCAAATCCAATTTGTAATATATTCATTGGAATTTTAGTTTTGTAAAAATTGATCTCCCAAAAAGGTTCTGCCTGCAAAGATCGTGTGTCTTCGTGCAGATGGTTCCCTTGGGCAAATCGCATTCCAAGACAGAGCATATCCGGGTCTTCCTCGGTCCCGTCCCCTTCGATCAGCTCCCATACCGCCTGCTTTACAGGATAGGTTTCTATCCCACAGAAACGGCTCAAATATAAAATCTGTTCCTCCACAGGATATCCCCCCGATCAAATTTGATAAATAACGTATTTGAAAAACTCCTTTTAAGCCCGCAGCAGGACTGCTGCCGTACGCGCTGCTGTTTGAAAAAATGGTGATTCCTATTTTTCAAACAGACCCTGGACACCCTGACTATATCGCACAAAACTACGGCTGTCAAGCGTTTGACGAGGCGCCTGTTTTTTGATGAAAAAGCGGTTGAAAGCCGCTGAGAATAAGAGAATCCGAAAGGAAGTGGAGAGATGAAGCGCTATGTCCTTGCGCTCGACCAGGGGACAACCAGTTCCCGAGCGATCCTGTTCGATCAGGAACAGAAGATCGTTGAGATGGCGCAAAAGGAGTTCACCCAGTTATATCCCCGGGAGGGATGGGTGGAACATGACCCAATGGAAATCTACTCTTCTCAGTATGCGGTAATGATGGAGGTGATCGCCAAAAGCGGGGTGAATGTTTCCGAGATTGCGGGGATTGGGATCACCAACCAGCGGGAAACCACCATCCTCTGGGATCGCAAAACCGGCCGGCCGATCCATCATGCAATCGTGTGGCAGTGCCGGCGCACTGCCGGGATCGTCGACCAGCTCAAGGCAGATGGGCATACCGAATCTATCCGGCAGGCCACAGGCCTGATCCCCGATGCCTATTTTTCCGCTACCAAGGTCAAATGGATTCTTGACCATGTCGAGGGGGCGCGGGAGCGCGCACGCCGGGGGGAGATTCTGTTCGGGACGGTGGATAGCTGGCTGATCTGGAAGCTGACCGGCGGGGCGGTCCATGTGACAGATTATACCAATGCTTCCCGCACGATGCTCTATAACATCAAAACGCTCGAATGGGACCAAAAATTGCTCGACATTTTGGATATTCCGTTCGAGATATTACCAGAAGTACACAATTCAAGTGAAATTTATGGATATACAGCAATTCAAGACGAGCAAATTCCGCTCGCAGGGATCGCAGGCGACCAGCAGGCTGCATTGTTTGGACAAACCTGTTTTGGAAAGGGAGAAGCAAAAAACACCTATGGCACCGGCTGCTTCCTGCTGATGAACACCGGTACAACCCCCTGTGACAGCAAAAACGGACTGCTTACTACAATCGCAATCGGGCTGGACGGAAAGGTACAATATGCGCTTGAGGGCAGTGTTTTTGTGGGTGGTGCGGTGATCCAGTGGCTGCGGGATGAGCTGCGATTCATCACCGAAAGCAGGGATGCGGAGTATTATGCGCGTAAAGTCGACAGCACCGGCGGAGTCTATATCGTGCCCGCCTTTACCGGGTTGGGTGCGCCCTACTGGGACATGTATGCGCGGGGCTGTATCGTCGGGCTGACTCGCGGCACCAAACGGGAACATCTGATCCGCGCCGCACAGGAGTCCATCGCCTATCAGAGCATGGAACTGGTCGAGGCAATGGAAAAGGATACCGGCACACCGATGTCTGAGCTGAACGTGGATGGCGGCGCGAGCCGGGACACCTTTTTGATGCAGTTCCAGTCGGATATCCTGAATAAGCCGGTGTGCCGCCCGCAGATTCAGGAAACAACAGCGCTGGGGGCCGCCTATCTGGCCGGTCTGGCAACGGGAGTCTGGAAAGATCAGGAGGAAATCAGACGGATGCGTGGCAATACGGTGCGTTTCCTGCCCAACATGCATTCCGAAACACGCGAAACATTGGTGCGCGGCTGGAAAAAAGCGGTCGGCCGGTCCCTGGATTGGGCAGACCATTAACCGCAGGAAAGCAACTGGTGAGCCGTAGAATAGCAGCGGGGTGGGAAAGATACTGCACAACGAAGCCCGACATTTGATTGTGGAAGCATATGGGAAAGCAGATGCGAAAGACCATAACGGGGAGTGTAGACCCGCTTGTCACCAAAAAAGACGTAAACCTGTACTGGCTTATCTTCCATCCGTCTGGATCGGGAAATGGCTTTTACGACCCTTCCGGGCGGCATAACAGCAGATAAATTCCTGACTGACTTGAAAGAGGTTCTGATATCCCCCTGGGGGATATTGTGCGGCCCCTTCTCCGGATGGAGGAGGGGCCGTTATCAATATAGAGCATCTCGCAAAACTTCTGTCCGAAGCTTCATATCCATTTACAAATTAGAAAACACATCCATTTGTTTTTGCAGCTCCCTCACAATTTCCTGATTGGTCCCCATACCAGCAGTAATGCCCGACATATCATCCTCCAAGACACGGGTACTGTTGGCAACACCGGTCACATCAGATACCGCACCGTCGATCGCGTCGGAAATGTTGGAGATAGAACCAGCAATATCATCCATCGCTGCCTTCAGGCGAGACGTCCTGTCGTTAAACGCTTCCATGACATGACCTACATAGTCGGAATCCACCCGGTACTGCTGTCCAGCCTGCACAGACCGCTCCAACTGCGCTATAATCGCCTGACTCAGATAACCAGACAGCTCCCGGGCACTTTCCGAGAGATAATCCACCGCACCTGTAACCTCTCCACTGACCTGTTGAATATTGTTAGCCGTTTCAGCGCAGGAATCGGCCAACTGGCGAACCTCCTGCGCCACAATGGAAAAGCCAGTCCCCGCTGCGCCGGCCTGTGCAGCCTCGATAGAGGCATTGATGGCAATCAGATTGGTAGAGGCGGATATCTTGAGGATTGCCTGGGTCAAAACGCCAATCTGGTTGACATTCTGGCTTTTTTCAATGGCCTGATCCAAAAGGGACATTGTTTCCGCCGTTTTCTTTCGTACCTCCTCCATCTCCATCAGGGCGGAGCGTTCCATCTCTTCGGCCCGCTCCCTCATTTCCGCGGAGTAAGCTGTAATGGCAGAACATTCCTCCGCCATATTCCGGGCGTCTCCCTGGGTGTTGGACGCGCTGCTGCTGATGGCTGAGGTGCTGGCGGCGATTTCCTCCAAGGCAGCGGAGAGCTGCTCCGCTAGGCCGGACAGGTCCCGGACGCTGCCGCTGGAGGTTTGTGTCCGCTGCCGCACATTGTTTACCACACCGCTGATGCGCTCAGAGCTGTCCTGAAGGGTGCCCATCGCGTCGTGGATTGGGGAAATGACGTATTTCCGGATGATCCGGAAGGCCGCCGCCACCAGAAGAACGCCGGCAATCAGCGTAGCCGCACTGATTATCAGTGCGCTTATGTAGACGAAGGACAAATGGTTCCTTGCGGCTTCCGCCCGCCCGCTGACCGCGGTGTAAAGAGCAGCAACATCTTGATCTGCGGCCTCGCTCCAGTGGGCTACATCTCCGTTGGCCGTTGCATAGGCCTCCTGAGTTTTACTGTCGGCGCTGGCACACACCAGATGCACCAAGGCATGTTTAAAAGCATCATAATCCTCCAAAAGGGACTGGTATATCTCTCCATCCCCCTCCGCAACAAAGCCCTCATAGCTGACCAGCATCTCGTCCAGAGCGGCCTCTTCCGCCTTGATTTCCTGAACAAGCTGAATCATGGTAGCGTGGTCTGCGGCCACGATATGGGACAGAGCCAGCAGGTGGATGTCTGTGATAGAGCGCCTGATTTCCTCCAGCTTTCCTTCGCTGACCATATACTCGTCCACAATGGTGCTCGCATTGGAATGGACGTTATTGATACTGAATACTGCCAGGACATTGGACAGTAATGTCACCAACCCAAGCAGTGCAATGGGTAAAATTAAGCGCTGCTGCAATGTCAGTTTGCCTCTCATGCGATCTCCTCCCAAGTATCGTATCTGTGCCTATCGTGCGGTGACTCCTTCTGCCAGTCTGTCTAACTGGGCCTGAAGGGAGGCACCGGAGGGATTCCCCGCCGCCATATTTAAGGCAAATTCGGACACCGGGTCCCAGAACTTTCCTCCTATCCGCTGAATCTGGGAAAACTCCGACTGGGCAAGCAGGGCCGCGATCGCCTGCGAGGCCTGGACCTGCGAGGAATTTGCCACGTTGATATTGGCTGGTCCCTGCCCCCGCCGCTCAAAACGCAGGCGCTGGTTTTCCTCGTTCGTGATCCACTCGGCCAGCCGCACCGCCCACTCCGGATATCCGGAATAGGCGTTCACGCCGATCAGCTTACACCCGGAGAAGGAAGCCATCTGCACCTGTCTCCCTGCGCAGGTGTAAGAGGGCAGTTTGGCCGCTCCGGTATTTTTTCCCCAGGCCTCCTGAACCGCTACCGCATTCCAGACGCCGCTTACCCCAGCAATTACGGTTCCATCCTGTACACCAGCCAAAAATTCCTGATCCGTCATATTGGCAAAACCGGGGCTGCTGGCAATGGCCAGCATAGCCTTAGCCACGTCCACACCATGTATATCCCCTTCGGTACTGTTCCAAGTGCAATAGTTGGTCAGGCCGTCTTCGTTCAGGCCGACCGTCAAACCGGTGTTGCCGAAAAAAGCGTAGACATACCATGCGGAGGACCAGTCCATCGCTACCAGCCGTTCGGCCTGCTCGGCCTGCTCCAGCATCCGCTCCAGGCTTTGGATGTCCTCATCCGAAAAATATGCTTTATTATAGTATAGAAAATACCCGTTGTCCGCAGTCAACGGGTAGGCGTAGAGCGTTCCTTCCACGCTGGCCGCCTCTACCGCGGCGGGGAGACTGGCGTTCCGAATTTCTGTACTGTCCGCAATAGGGTCCAGCCCTCCGGCGGCGGCCAGAGCGGCTACCTGATCGTCGGCAAAGGCAAATACATCTGCCCCTCCCTCCAGATCACCCAACAGCACATCTTTGCAGCTGGATTCGCTCTGAGGTTGAAAGGTAATTTGGAAGTTTGCCTGACCGGCATAATGGGATTGGAATGAAGTAAAAATTTCCTGGAGCAGCGCCTCGTCTTCCTCCGCGCCCCACACTGTTAATTCAACCGTCTTTGATTCTGCTTCGTGTTCCAGGGAAGGAGCTGCTTCCTGGCTGCTGCCACAGGCTGTCAATGAAATCAGAAGCAGAAAAAAACACAGCAAGAGGAAACCTATTTTCTTCATCAGTAACCATCCTTCCAGTCGATTCCGAAATATGATGCCGCCACCGCGAAACGATGCGGTATCATTGGCCATCGGGAGGGAAGCAGGCTCCGCCCGCGCACCGCCCTGGCCATAGCTCTGGTATCATAGCTGTTTTACAATTATTATACCATAATCGCGGAGCGATATGGTATAATTGGCCATCGGGACGGGAGCAGGCTCTGCCTGCGCATCGTCCTGGCCATAACTCGGGTATAATAGCTGTTTTGCAGCTATTATACCATATAATTGCCTATACTGGCAATGGCCTTTATACAGAACAGGCGGCAAGCGAGGAAAAGTTTACATGTTTTGATTGTAATATGCACATAATTCTATTATAATGGTTAGGTATATGCGAATGGATATGTAAAAATAATGGGAAGTTTCCCAGACCCGGAGGACATAATAATGGAACATCTGATGCAGCAGCTCTTTGACTTTCTATCGGCCGCTGGGCGGGAGGTCGCCCTCTTCATCGTCTCGATGGTGCCGCTGATCGAGCTGCGCGGCTCGATCCCACTTGGTGCAGCGCTCGGTATGCCTTGGTACACGGTCTTTCTCATTTCGATTGTCGGAAACCTGCTGCCGGTCCCGTTCATCCTGCTGCTGGGACGCCCAATCTTCCAGTGGCTTAAAACGACCCGGCTGCTTTCGGGATTTGCCGCCCGCTATGAAAAACGGCTGATGTCCAAGGCGGACAAGGTCACCCGATACGAAACCATCGGGCTGTGCATGTTTGTCGGCATCCCAGTGCCCGGGACCGGCGCATGGTCGGGCGCTCTGCTGGCTGTCCTGCTCAATATGCGGATGAAACATGCCCTGCCTGCCATTGCCTGCGGGGTACTGGCTGCCGGTGTATTGATGACGCTCGGCGCGTACGGTGTGGTAGGATTCCTCGGGATGCTCTGATTCCCCCAGTCCATCGGAAACGATGCCGGATCAACTGACCGAAAGGATATGGCCTCTTGGACAAATACAAAAAACTGCTTTCTAATACACTGATCTTTGCAATCGGCATGTTCAGTTCAAAACTGCTGACCTTTTTCATGGTGCCGTTTTACACCAACGTTCTCACCGAGAACGAGCTGGGCACCGCCGGGCTGGTCGTGCAGGCGGCCAACCTGCTGATTCCGGTGGTCTCCTGTGGGGTCGCAAACTCGATCATCCGGTATGGGCTGGACAGGACCTTCCGCAAGCGGGATGTCTTTACCGGAGGGGTCACGATGGTGGCGGCTGGCTATCTGTTGTTTTTTCTGTTCCGTCCATTGATCGCCAAGATCCCGCTGATCCACGACTACACCAGCCTGATTTACCTCTATGTGCTGACCTCCTGCTTACGCTCCCTCTGTTCCCAGTTCATCCGCGCGCGGGAGCTGGTGCGGCTCTATGCGTTCGACGGGGTGCTCAGCATCATCACCGTGATCACCTGCAACATCCTTTTCCTTTCGGTCCTCAAGCTGGGGATTACCGGTTATGTGCTTGCGACCATTATTTCGGATGCGCTCTCCGCGCTCTTCCTGTTTACCATCGCCAGCCTGCACCGGTACATCCGGTTCCGGAGGATGGACTGGTCGGTGGCCGGCTCGATGCTCCGGTTTTCACTCCCGCTGATCCCAACCACCCTTTTCTGGTGGATTACCAACGTGTCCGACCGGTATATGGTCAGCTATTTCATCAGCGCGGATGCCAACGGGCTGTATGATCTGGCCTATAAGGTGCCGACGATGATCACCGTTGTTTCGGGCATCTTCTCCGACGCATGGCAGATGTCCGCATTCACCGAAAAGGGGCCGGGGCGCGACCGGTTTTTCAGCAATATCTTTAACGCTTACCAGGCGCTGATCTTTACCGCTGCCTCCGGATTGATCCTCTTCTGCAAACCGATCACCGCTATGCTGGTCCTTGGCCCCAAAAACGCGTTTTATCCCGCCTGGCAGTATATCCCGCTTCTGGTGATCGCAACGGTCTTTTCCTGTTTTGTCACCTTTCTGGGCAGCATCTATATGGTCGGGAGAAAGAGTATCGCCACCCTGCTGACCACCATCCTTGGGGCTGCGGTGAATGTCGGGCTGAACCTGCTGCTCATCCCCGATCCGAAATTCGGGGTAAACGGGGCGGCTTTTGCAACGTTTATGAGCTATCTAGTGGTCTTTCTGGTGCGGATCGCTGACACCCGTCGGATCGTCCGCCTGCGATGGAGGCCGTTCAAACTGTTGGTGAACCTCTTTCTGCTGCTTTTCCAAACATGGATCCTGCTTTCCTTCCAAGAGGACTGGATTCTGCCCGAGATTCTGCTCTGCCTGCTTGTGATCCTGCTCAACCTCAAGCAGATCGTCATCAATATCGACCGGTTTCTCCGCCGGCGCAGGGCGCCCCGCCTGCCCGGTGCGACATAAGATTCGCCCGCCTGTTCCAAAGACGCTGCCCTTGGCTGCGCTCTGCCGGAAGGAGAACGCTTTATCCTGAGAATCACCTTTTGGGGATAAATGATCTCTGACTTCCTATCAGAACCAAGAGGGGGCTTTGGCAGATGAAAAAAGCTCCCTCAGAAACAGTTTACAGCCAGTCAGAAAACAGATTCAAAGAACGGAGGAATTCCATTGGCACAACGCAAAAAGAAATCCGCATCCAACCCCAAACGCGCCGGGCTTGTCTCCCTGATCAGCGCAGCGGTGCTTTTCGTCCTCGTCCTGCTCAACCAGGCGATGGGCGGCCGGCTCCCGCTCCCGTCTGCCGAGACGCTCGAAACCAGCATCAATTCCGCGCTCGATGAGCTATACGATCAGGCTGGCCTTTCCTCCGTTCCAACCGAGGCGGAGGGCGACCTGCTGGTCCATTTCATCGACGTGGGGCAGGCGGACTGTGAGCTGATCCAGACCCCTGAACAGAATGTGCTGATCGACGCAGGAGAAATCGGGGAAGGCCCTGCCATCATCGACTATCTCAAGGCGCAGGGGGTCTCCCGGCTCGACATGGTGATCGCCACCCATCCGCACGCCGACCACATCGGCAGCATGGCGGAGGTCATCGACGCATTCGAAATCGGCACAGTGCTTTTTTCAGACGTGCCGGACAACCTGATCCCCACCACACGCACCTATGAGCGCCTGCTGGATGCGATCGAGCGCAAGAATCTCAAAATCACCCTCGCTGAACCGCGCTCCCGGTATGACCTGGGCGGCGGCGCGGCCATGACCATCCTCGGCCCTCTGGTTGAGGAACCCGAGGGCCTGAACGATACCTCGGTTATCTGCCGGCTGGACTTCGGGTCCACCTCGTTCCTTTTCACCGGGGACGCGGAGAAGCCAAATGAAAACGCCCTGCTCAAAGCCTACGATTCCAGCCTGCTGCGCGCCGACGTCCTCAAGCTGGGGCACCACGGAAGCAGCACCTCCAATCAGGAAAAATGGGTGGATGCGGTCGATCCGCGGGTGGCGGTCGCGGAGCTTGGCAAGGACAATACCTACGGTCATCCGCATACTGAGGTTGTCCGCCTTCTGGAGGAGCGGGACATCCTCCTCTACCGCACCGACCTGAACGGAACCATCGTGTTCGGGAGCAATGGTGAAACGCTCCAGGTCACCTGCGAACGGAACCAGCGTGTTTGGTAGCGATCGTGAAACGTTACAAATCATCTGCGAACGGGGCGCAGAAAATTGATGCGTATTTATGGACAGATCGTTCCTGTCCGGCACTCCGCATTGACATCCCCACAGCGATCTTTTATACTAAAATCAACAGAGGGGCGGCCTGCCCCAACCTTAGAGAAAGGATGATTTTTTATGTCTATTCTGGTCACTGGCGGCGCCGGTTATATCGGTTCCCACACCTGCGTTGAACTGCTGAACGCGGGGAAAGAGGTTGTCATCCTCGACAATTTTGTCAACTCCAAGCCGGAAGTGCTCGACCGTATCCGCAAAATCACCGGGAAGGATTTCCGGTTCTATGAGGTCGACCTGCTCGACCGGGAAGGGATCGACCGGGTCTTCTCCGAAAACCAGATCGACGCGGTGATCCATTTTGCCGGATTGAAAGCGGTCGGCGAATCCTGCAAAATCCCCCTGCGGTACTACCACAACAACCTGACCGGCACCTTCCTGCTCTGCGAAGTGATGGCGGCGCATGGCTGCAAAAAGATCGTCTTTTCCTCCTCAGCTACCGTCTATGGGATGCACAACCAGGTCCCGTTCCGGGAGGATATGCCCCTCTCGACCACCAATCCTTATGGCGCAACCAAACTGTTCATCGAGCAGATTCTGACCGACCTGCACGCGGCCGACCCCGAATGGAGCGTTGCCCTGCTGCGGTATTTCAACCCGATCGGCGCACACAAAAGCGGCCTGCTCGGTGAGGACCCCAACGGGATCCCAAACAACCTGCTTCCGTATATTGCACAGGTCGCAACCGGCAAACTGGCGGAACTTTCGGTGTTTGGGGACGACTACGACACGCCGGATGGGACCGGCGTACGGGACTATATCCATGTGGTGGACCTCGCGGTCGGCCATCTGAACGCGCTCGACTATATCATGGACAAAACCGGCGTCGAAGCGGTCAACCTCGGCACCGGGCATGGCTATTCGGTATTGGAGATCGTCCGGGCGTTTGAAAAGGCGAGCGGGCGGAAGGTGCCCTATCGCATCGCGCCCCGCCGCCCTGGCGACATCGCAACCTCCTATGCGGACAGCTCGAAAGCCAAGCGTCTGTTTGGTTGGGAAGCGACCCGCACGATCGACGATATGTGCGCCGATAACTGGAATTTCAGCAGCCATAATGCCTGATCTTTGGTTGCAGATTGTCCGCAGCCATGTTATAATGTCCTGAAGGATACCTGCCTTTCCACCGCAGCACGACAAGCGCTGCGGTGGAATCTGTATTCGGGTACGCAAATCCATCCTTCCATTTTTCGAGGTATTTTTATGCATAAGAGAAAGCTGCACATCAAATCGGTTCTCAATCTCCTGCTCGGCAAGGTGGGAATCGTCTCCCTCCTGATCCTTGTCCAGATCGCGGTGCTGGTGGTCTTTATTCTGCGTCTGGTCGAGCATTTTACCGTCCTCTATATGCTGTTTGAGATTTTGAGCCTCTGTTTGGTGATCTTTCTCGTCAGTAAGGACGAAAACCCGTCCTACAAGCTGGCCTGGGTGGTTATCATTATGGCGTTCCCGATCTTCGGCGGGCTGTTCTACCTGACATTTGGCAACAAGGGACTGCCCAAAAGCCTGCTGCTGAAAATTCAGGGTGCGGAGGACTATGCCCGCCACCACCTGCAATATGACCTGCCATCCCATCCGCAGCTCAGCGCACAGTGCCCGCAATACAGCGTGCTGTCCGACTATATCACGCTCACCACCGGAACCCCGGTCTGGGAACACACCCAGGCTGAATATTTCCCGCTGGGGGAGGCCGCCTGGGAACGGATGCTGGAAGAGCTGGAAAAGGCGGAACGGTATATCTTCATGGAATATTTTATTTTGGAAGAGGGCGAGATGTGGGACCCAATCTTTGCGATCCTCAAAAAGAAAGCGGCGGCGGGGCTGGACGTACGGTTCATGTTCGACGACATCGGTTCGATCCAGACCCTGCCCCACAACTACGCCAGCCGCCTGCGGGCTGCGGGGATCAAATGCGTGGTGTTCAACCCGTTCCAGCCCCATCTGAACTCGATGATGAACTACCGCGACCACCGCAAGATTACCGTCGTGGACGGAAATGTGGGGTTTTGCGGCGGGATCAACATCGCGGACGAGTATATCAACCGGTATGAGAAACACGGCCATTGGAAGGATACCGCCGTCCTTCTGCGCGGGGATGGGGTCTGGAATCTGACCGCCCTGTTCCTTTCTCTCTGGAACTTCAGCAAGCCGACCGACGAGGAATTTGACCAGTTCAAGCCGACCATCTCCTGCGAGAGCGACGGCTTCGTCCAGCCGTTCGGGGACAGCCCGCTCGACCGGCTCAATGTTTCGGAAGAAACCTATATGCAGATCATCAGCCGGGCAACCAGATATGTCTACATCACAACCCCTTATCTGATCCTCGACAACGAGATGACAACCGCCCTTTCGATCGCTGCGCGCAGCGGGGTCGATGTGCGCATCCTCACCCCGCATGTTCCGGACAAGTGGTATGTCCATGAGGTCACCCGCTCGTTCTACCAGCCGCTGCTTGACGCCGGGGTTAAAATTTACGAATATACGCCTGGGTTCATCCATGCCAAAATGTACGTCAGTGATGACGAGGTCGCGGTCGTCGGCACCGCTAACATGGATTACCGCAGCTTTTACCTGCATTTCGAATGCGGCGTCTGCTTCTACCAGAGCAGCCTGATCCAGGATGTGAAACAGGATTTCCTCCAGACACTCACGCTTTCCCAGCAGATTCCGCTGGATTATAACCGTTCGGTCTTTTTCCTGCGGCGGGTGGTGCGGTCGCTGCTACGGCTGTTCTCCCCCATGATGTAAGGCTTTTCCCCAAAAATTGAGTAAACTTTTAAAGGAAGAAAAGACCAGCTTTCCAAAGTGCGATCGCCTGTGTTTGGTCTGGAACCAAACTTACGCTGTCTCACTGTATGGGGTTTTTGGGCTGCGTGTGCTGCTGCGGCAGCAAAAAATCAACCAAAGCCTCGGGCTTTGTTGAAAACAGAAAAAGAGAAGAGGACGCTGCAAATGCAGCGTCCTCCTTCGCTTTTATCCTGTGTTATCCGGCAATCACCACCGCACCTTCCATACCCGTAGAGGTAACCGTTTCATAGTCCGAGTAGCTATAGCCGTAGCTGTTCGCACAATAGGCAGTCATCCGCTCCTGCAGGGATGCGGGCAGGTTAGCCAGCGGCACGAGAACCTTTTTGCCGTTCTCCCTTCCTTTAAAATAGAAGCTTACAATCGCGACAGGCTCCTCTTCCCTGCAATAGAACGAGGCGTGCTCCGAAAGGGTCCGGATGTCGGAAGCATCCTCGCTCAGGAACAGATACACTCCGTCCTCCCTCTCGCCCAGGTTATCCGCAAAGCGGAGTTCGTTGATCCGTTCGGTGACATATTCCAGATCCTCCACCCTGGACATATGCCCGGACAGTGAGGACAGAACGATGCTGTCATTGACGAAGATATGGTTGCTCCTGCCGCGGTCAAACACTTCGGCGGTTACTGCGTAGCAGTCATCCCAATCGACCTCAAGCCCTTCCAGCAGATTCTTTTTGGCAAGGAACGCATAGGTATGGGTTGTGCGGTCGGTGACCGGGAAGATGCCCCAGCGGCAGAACCGTTCGCTCCCCTCCTTGGGAGGGTTCGCGAAGCAGTTCAGGATTGCGACCGGTTCGGACTGCGGGTTCTTCAGGTCTTCCAGCGTCATAGACGCCGCATCAGCCGCGATTGCATCCAGCAGCTCCTGCGATTCTTCCGCTGTCCAATCCTCGCCGATCTCCTCATGCCGGAAGCCGAACGGGTCCTGAAGCTCCCACGAGGTGACCTGCTGCCCTTTTACAAAATAGGCCGGGTTGGTCTGGGCAAGGAATTCCCCGCTTATTTCGATCGGGAGCAGCCGCTCGATTTCCTCAGACGGTATCCCGCTATACGAGCGTGAAAGGGTTTTCCCGTTTTTCAGGCGGTAGGTCAGCGACAACGAATGCCAGTAATCGTCGTATTTCTGTCCGGCGACCGCCTGGTGGAGTGCCTGCACCGCCTGGATGTTCTGCGGTTCGCGCAGCTCAACCGTTTGATAGAACGCGAGGATTTTCCAGTTGGAGGTTCCGTCCGGCAAAATCTGCTCCTCACCAAACTTTTGCGGCATACCGCCGCCGTATGTGCCGGTATAATTGATCTCGACCGACTCGATGTCCGAGATGTTTGGGACGCGCTTTTCATAGCCCAGCCCGCCGGTCATGAAGATCGCCGAAAATGCGAGGGTAAATACCGTCATTCCCACGCCGAGCGGCAGGCTGCGCAGGACGGTCTTGAACCCGCGGTTGAACACCGCTTCCAGGATCACATAGGTGAGGATGCCCCCGATCGCCGCCCAGATCAGGAACGAGGCATTCTCGCTCTGGATGAATACTGTCGCCTGTGAAAAGATCGTACCGATGACCAACCCCGCGCATAGGGTCACAGCCAGCTTGACAAAGGTCGGCAGCGCGCCCTGCGTGGTTGTGATCTCGGCTTTTTCACTGCTGCGCCGCCGGTAGAGCCGGACCGTCAGAACAAAGAGGGCTGCCGAAAGGAACAGCCAGCAGACCATCGCGAGGTTGCTGTCCGAAAACATCTGGAACTGGAAAAAGATCGGGTCCGAATCCTTCGGGAGAAGGTTTCCGTATCCGTCGTGGATGCTGTGCAGCGCGAACCGGGTGGGCATGAGCAGCATCGGCGAGAGGTTCAGAAGGTTGAGCATCGCCCGCTCGTCGGGGACAAAGCCACAGAGGAACAGCATCTCCATCATGAAACAGAGCAGGCCCAGCAGCGGCACAATGCCGAGCATGATCATGGTGTAAACAAAACTGTCGAACACGGTGCCCACCAACACACAGGCAAAGGTGGCAACCGCATAGATCGCGAATGCGCAGATCAGCCAGCCCACCATATCGAGAAGCTGGTAACCGAGCAGCGCCGGGAAGAACCCGAATTTGCAGACCTGAAAAACGGCAACCAGCAGGTTGGAAACGACCACCGGGACCGCAAGGATGGTCATGGCCGCCGCCATATTGACGGTAAGCAGCGTCCCGCGGCTGACCGGGACCGCGTGGTAGACATCGGACGCCTTCTTGCTGTGCATATAGCTGTTCAGATGCAGCGCGAGCACCAGCGGCACGATCAGAAGGATTGCAGTATAAAAGAACGCGGAGGTCGGGGTAAAGTTCCGCCCCAGCCCGAGCAGGGAGTAGTCTCCTATCAGCATTTGCAGCTCCCCTCGCCAATCGTGGTGCCCAAACACCTCCATCGCGTACTGCAATGGATAAAAGACCAGAAGCAGGGCCGAGATCAGGCCGAAATAGCCGAAGTTCCTGCGGAGCGTGCTTTTATAGAGGCCGACGAATTGTCCCTGATTAGAAAATGATGTTGTTGTAGTCATAGCCGACCGCCTCCATTTCATGTACAAATACTTCTTCGAGCGTCAACGGCACGCCCTCCGCGAATACTGCCCCCTTGGAAAGCAGATATTCCGAGGCATCTGCCGACCTGCCCCGCACGATCAGGTTGAGCAGGCTGCCGTTCCGGGAAACCTGCATCAGGTCCAGGCCGGAGAGCATCTCGTCCCCGATCCCTTCCGGGAAGGCCGCGTGCACCTTGCAGAATCCAAGCTTGAGTTCGTCAATCTCCCGCTCAAACAGGATGCGCCCTTTGTGCAGCAGGCCCACATGGTCGCAGAGGTCTTCCAGTTCGCGCAGGTTATGGCTGGTGATGAGCACCGTCATTTCCCGGGAAGCGATCTCATCCAAAAGCAGCTTGCGCACCGCGCCCCGCATCACCGGGTCCAGCCCGTCGAACGCCTCGTCGAGCAGCAGCAGGTCGGGCTGGCAGGCCAGTCCCAGCAGCAGCGCCGCCTGACGCTTCATCCCTTTTGAGAAGGTCGTGATCTTCTTTTTGGGGTCGAGCGGGAAGATATCACACAGCTTCTGGTACCGCTCGTCTGAAAAGTTGTGGTAGATGCCGCGGTAAAACCCCGCCATGTCGTTCATACTGCTCTGCGGCAGGAAGTATAGGTCGTCCGCCACGAAAAAAATCCGCTGTTTGACCGCGATATTCTCATAAACGGCCTGCCCATCGATCTGGAGCGTCCCCCCATCCGGGATATAGACCCCCGCGATCAGCCGCAGGAAGGTGCTCTTCCCTGAGCCGTTGGAACCGACCAGACCATAGATCGAACCCTTCTGTATCTGGGTGGTCAGCTCGGAGAGCGCTGTAAAATCTCCAAAGCATTTCACCAGACCGGTTGCCTGAATCATACTGATACCTCCTCGCTGTATACCGATGAGACCACTTCATCCACCTGCGGACGGGTCAGACCAGTCCGCTTCCCCTCCGAAACGGCATCCCGAATCTTTTCAACACTCTGTCTGCTGAGGATCTCGCGTGCTCCTTCTCCCGGTGCAACAAAACTCCCTCTGCCCGATACCGAATAGGTGATCCCCCGGCGCTCCAGCTCCTGGTAGGCTTTCTGCACCGTGTTCGGGTTGACTCCGAGGTCCCGCGCCAGCGTCCGCACCGAAGGAAGCTGCGTGTCCGCTTCCAACACCCCCAGGAAAATCAGTTCTGTCAGTCGCAGGATTAGTTGTTCGTAGATTGGCTGCCGGCTTTGCAGGTCCAGTTGCAGCACAAACCCCACCCCTTTTCTTAAAATGTAGTCAATACCTGCTGTATCAATCGTGCTATCTGTACTAGTTTGATTAGTACAGATCAACTATACCACACGATCTTCCAAAATGCAAGCAGAAATTTTCCTTTCTTTTTTCGCACATGCAATAAATCCGAGTAAAACAGGCACATCATACATGAAAAGTTACAAATTGGTGACAACCATTGACTTCGATTGGCAGTTTGGATTATAGTTAGGAGAGAATTTTGATTGATTTGCAGGGGGATTGACCTGATTTATGAGAAGGACAAAAATCGTATGCACGCTTGGGCCCGCTTCCAACAGCGAAGAACGCATCCGCAGCCTGATCGAAGGGGGCATGGATGTCGCCCGCTTCAATTTTTCCCATGGAACCCATGAGAGCCATCTCAAGACATTTGAAACGGTAGACCGCCTGCGCACCCAAATGGGGCTTCCGGTTGCCACCCTGCTCGATACCAGAGGTCCGGAAATCCGTCTTGGCACCTTCCAGGGCGGCAAGGCCGAGCTGGCCGCAGGTTCCCGGTTTGTGCTGACCGGCGAGGAATGTGAGGGGGACGAGACGCGCTCCTATATCAACTTCCCCGGCCTGGTCAACGATGTAAAGCCCGGCTCCACCATCCTGCTCAATGACGGCGCCATCAAGCTGACCGTCCTCGAGGTCCGGCCGCCCGAGATCGTCTGCGAGGTGGACAACAACGGCGTGATCTCCGACCGCAAGGGGGTCAATGTGCCTGGGGTCCGGCTGTCGCTTCCCTACATAAGCGAAAAAGACCGCGCGGACATCATCTTCGGTGTCCATACCGGCTTCGACTTTATCGCCGCTTCATTCACCCGCTGCGCCGCCGACATCCTCGAGATCCGCCGGCTGCTTGAACGGGAGGGCAACCACACCATCCGGATCATCGCAAAGATTGAAAACGCCGAAGGGGTCGCGAACATCGACGAGATCCTGCGGGTCGCCGACGGTATCATGATCGCGCGCGGGGACATGGGTGTCGAGGTGCCTTTCGAGGATGTCCCGGTCTTTCAGAAGCTGCTGATTAAAAAATGCTATAACATCGGCAGGATGGTCATTACCGCAACCCAGATGCTCGAAAGCATGATGCACAACCCGCGCCCGACCCGCGCGGAAGCGGCGGACGTCGCTAACGCGATCTACGACGGCACCAGCGCGGTCATGCTCTCGGGTGAGACCGCCGCAGGGGAGTTTCCGGTTGAGGCGGTCCGGACGATGGCTTCGATCGCCGAGCGGGCGGAGCGGGATATCGACTATGACAAGCGGTTCCAGATGCGCGGGATGGACGGCGGGGACATCCCCGACATCACCAACGCGATCTCCCATGCAACTGTTACCACCGCCAACGACCTCGGCGCTTCGGCGATCGTGACGGTCACCTGGTCGGGCACCACCGCACGGATGCTCTCCAAATACCGTCCGACCATTCCGGTCGTGGCCTGCACCCACCTGAAATCCACCTATTACCAGCTCGCCCTCGCGTGGGGGACCTATCCGCTGCTGGTTGATGTCAAGGAAAATACCGACGAACTGTTCTCCCATGCGGTCGACGCGGCACAGCAGGCCGGTTTCCTCGAGAACGGCAATCTTGCTGTGATTACCGCCGGGGTCCCGCTTGGGGTCAACGGCACCACCAACCTGCTCAAGGTGCATGTGGTGGGCGATATTCTGGTCAGTGGGCAGGGGATCAACAACCGTTCGGCCTTTGGTAAAGTTTGCGTTGCCCGCAACGAAGCGGAAGCGTTCGCCGGCTTTGAGGACGGAGATATTCTCGTCATCCCCTACACCACCAACGAGCTGCTCCCGCTCCTGAAAAAGGCTTCGGGCATCGTCACCGAAGCGGGCGGGCAGAACTCCCATGCCGCGATCGTCGGTATGGCGCTTGACATCCCTGTGATTGTCTTTGCCGAGAACGCAACCTCAATCCTCAAATCCTCAACCGTGGTGGAAATCGACGCGGCAGCGGGCACTGTCAGCAACAAAAGCAGAGGAAGCTGACCAGCTTCCCTTCCACCCACAGTCTTTATGCAAAGGAGCCTGTTTATGAAGCAGTCACGCTTTTCCATCCGTCTGCTCGCCCTGCTGTTCTCGGGGGCCATCGCCCTGACTACTGCGGCGTGCAGCCAGAATACCGTTGAACCGGCCCCCGGGGAATCCTCTTCGAGTGTCTCCCAGCCGGCGGGCATCCCCGCCTTTATCAACCCGCTGGGTGACGTCGACCTCAGCCGCCTCTCGACCGCTGAAAAGCCGAGTGAGGACACCCTCAACAAGATGAATGCCGCCTACGGCCAGAACAATGATGTGGTCGGATGGCTGTATCTGCCGGGTACAACGATCGACGAGGCAGTGCTCCAAGGGACGGACAACGACTACTATCTGCGCAAAAATATCACCAAGGCGTATGATTTCAACGGCTGTTACTACGCGGATTACGAATGTTCATTCGGGGACCGCAACGGCATTTCGCAGAATACCATTATCTACGGGCATAGCATGGACGACAATCCGGATGGCGACCGGTTCTCCCAGCTGAAAAAATATCTGGACCCCGAATTTTTGAAGGCCCACCCCTACCTGTATTTTTCAACGCCAGAGGATACCATGGCGTTCAAGGTATTTTCGGTCATGTATACCGATGACAACCTCGCCTACCTGCACCCCGAGATGAAAAATGCACAGTTCCTTGCGCTGGTGAAGGAGATGCGGGAGCGTTCGCAGTTCGATATTGACGTAGATGTCAACATCACCGACAAAATCCTCTCGCTCTCCACCTGTACCTATATCTACGGTTCCCGCGAGGACCAGCGGTTTGTTGTTACCGGTCGGCTGGTGCGCCCCGGTGAGGAGATGGATACGCCGATCCATGTCGAGCCAAATCCGGACCCCAAACCGCCCCAGTTCTAAAAGTTTCGCCCGCCTTTTCAAAGGCGGAATCCCCCATTGTATGGAATTTCCGGCAGAAACGGAAGAACCCCACCGGTCAAAATGGCCTGCGGGGTTCTTTTTATCCTGTATCATTCACGACATGGTCCCGGCTATGGAAGGGGACGGGAAAAGCATCTTCTTTTCATCCTCGAGGCGATGACAGGCAGAAAACCGGAAGTTACAGAAATCTGTATTTTTTGTAAACTTCAGGAAGGTTTTTCTCTACCAGTCACCTCAAAGTATTCATCACTATATCGTATTTTACTCCCGTCAAAGCCTTTTTGAATCGCCTTAACATATTCAAACGGATTTTCCATTGGCAACAGCCCTAATTCACGCTGAAGCTGTTGTACTGCCGCTTTTTGCTTATCTGTCAAAATTTTTTCTTCGCTTGCCATGTGTTCTTCAAATTTTCTCTTATCCATCCAAACGATTTGCTCCACCGGATTAGCGGTACCACAAGCCAGGATCAAGCGGATAAAATCCCCAAAATTTGCCGCCAACGGATATACGTTTTGGCCTGCGCAACTTTCGGGGTTGCAAGCAAATACCATCTCCCCATACTCCGGCAAAAAACAATACAGAATACACCCTTCAAATCCTATCGGCTCTGCATTGACAGGGTAGCAAAAGTACGGGACTGTAATATCCCCATGCTCCAAGCAGAAAAGTCCTTTATCTATGGGTGATGCCATATACTTTTCATAAACCGTTCTCATTGACCTACCTCCACAACTTCCGGTTTGCTGTCCCCCTCGTTTTCCTGTCTTCCCCCGGCGCGGAAAATCCCGCCGTCCCAGTCCCGCTCGACCCGGCATCCCGGCGGGCAGACCAAAAAACGTCCGTCCCATCTGCCGGACAGGAGCCGCCCGGCCAGACGGTTGTCCCCCTGTGTCGTTTCGAACGCCCATCCGCAGAAGGCGCACGCTTCCTGTGCCTGCTGTTCGAAATCCGTATCTTCCCCCACCGGCGACCGGATATAGATTCCGCTCTGATACTGGGAAATCCATCGGTTTTCCTCCGCAAGAAGCCAGCGGGCGTCCTCCTCTCCAAACCGGGCGGCATAATCCCGCAGCTTCTCCGCGTAGTAGGACTCCGATGGGGTGTCCGCAAAGGTGAGCCAACCGGTTGAAAACCAGTAAATCCCGCTTCGGCTGTAAAAAAATGACAGGTAACGCTCCTGCGACCCGAGCAGGATTCCGATGCAGTCGTCGGTGCGCGGGAGCACCAGCGGAACATTGCCTGCGCACAGGCCGGCGGTCCCGCCGCCGCACAGGCCGTATCCCAACAGGATCGCGTCGAGCGGAGGTTCGGCCTGCTCCAGGCGTGCAATCTCCGTCTGCACCTGTGCCCGCAGAAGATCAGGCGTGTCGTGCAGCCCCTGCCGCATCCAGACCGGAAAAAAGGTATGCCCGCAGGGCTCCATTGCCGCAGAAAGCTCCTGGCGGAGCACCTCACACGCGATCAGCCCCATCCGCATCCTGCCACCCCCCGTTTTTTCGATCCCTTCCAGACCAGCAGTGGTTTGGAAGAGGCGGACAACCGTCCACAAGCACACTCCGCATACTGAATCGTAGGAAGCAAAGCTCCCGCAGCGGTCTTGAACCGCGTGCTTCCGGTTGTTTTCAGCGCTTTGGTTCCAGTATACCGCAGTGGGGACCGGCAGTCAAACCCTGTATTTTTTGACATTCGACATTTTTTCAAAAATATTGTATCCTTTTTGAAGTCAAATCGAAAAGCCGATCGTTTTATGGGTGTAAGGCTTTTAAGGGTGGTGAGTGCAGGACAAAAATGACAAACGAAAAATTCAAGGCCCTGGTCGAGCAGCATGAACGCCTGGTGTTCACCATCTGCTATCAGCTGGTGCAGGACTACCATGAAGCCCAGAACCTCGCGCAGGAGACTTTTGTTTCTGCATTCACCCACATCGACAGCGTGAGCGAACAAAATCTGCGGGCGTGGCTGGCGCGTATCGCGACCAACAAAGCAAAGGACTTTCTCAAGAGCGCGTATAACAAGCGCGTCACCCTCTCGGAGGATATGAGCGAGCTGGACCTGCTCCGAAGCGAGAGCAGCCCTGAACGCCTCTATATCTCCGAGGAAGGGGAAGGGCATATCCGGCAGATGATTTTGAATCTAAAAGAGCCTTACCACAAGGTTTCGGTCCTGTTTTTTCTGGAGGAGCGCAGCCTGGATGAAATTTCAGAACTTCTGAACCGCCCGAAAAAGACGGTTCAGACCCAGCTCTACCGCGCGCGGCAGATGCTGCAAAAAATCTTAAAGGAGGAGGGGGTGCAGGTATGATGGAACTGTTTCAGGAGGATGGACATTTGACCCAGTATGCTCTTGATGCGTTGGTGCAGGACCTTCCGCTGGATGAACTCTCCCGGCTGGAAATCGCCGAACATCTTTCATTCTGCGATGCGTGCGTAGACAGGTATTCTCAGGCCTTGGAAAACTGCCTGCTGCTTACTCCGGAACAGCCGGTGGCGCCAAGTGTCATGCAAAGGCTCAGGCAGCGTGCGATCAAGGTCTTTTTCAATAAGTATACGACCGTCGTGGCAGCGGCCTCCTTCGCAATCGTGTTCTGGCATATCGGGGTTTTTAACATTGATATGTCCGGCGAAAGCAAGGTGCTCAATACGATGAATCAAACACTGGAACAGGTCAATCTCAGGGAGCGTGCCAACGAGCTGGCCAACCAGATCTCCGAATCGGTAGACGCTTTCTTTGAACATATCACATTTGAGAGGAGCAACAATTAAAATGAGAAAAAACGGTTTTCTTGCTTTTTGTTTTGCCTTCATTCCCGGCGGAGGGCAGATGTATCTGGGCATGATGAAAAAGGGACTCCTGCTGATGGGCCTCTTCTCTGCAATCAGCTTTGCAATGATGACCTTATATCTGGATTTCCTCGGCTGCCTGCTGCCTGTCATCTGGTTTTATTCGTTTTTCGATACCCTCAATTCCCGTTGTCTTTCCCCGGAGCAGATCAGAGAGATTGACGACAATACCACCCAGTTTTTCAACGATCTCGCGCCGAACTTTTCGATCCAGTGGGATAAATTTGGCGCCAAATTTCACCGGTATTTCGGGATCGGCCTGATCCTGTTCGGACTCTATCTGATCTTCCGCAATATCTTCCATCCCATGCTCCGGTTCCTGTTCGAACGGCTGGGGATCGACTACTGGGTGCTCACCCAGATTGTCCGCGCCCTCCCGTCGTTGGTGATCTCGATTGCGATTATCGCACTCGGCATCCATCTGGTAAAGGGCGGAAGGAAACCGGAACAGCAGGATTTTGTCGAATATAAAGGAGAGTAAAACAACATGAATAACGAACAGAATTTCAACATGGAAAATCAAAATGACTTTGTCCTATCGCAAACAGCAGCCATTCCGGAAGATGCGTCCTCCGGGCAGGAGGGCGCATCTTCCGCGGAGAAGGCGCCGCGCTTCTCCTATAAAAAATCGAAAGCCGCTCCCGGCTCCGACTGTAAAGTCGAGTGGAAGCCAACCCCTCCGGTGCGGCGGGTCGGGACCCTGACCATGGGCTTCTCTCTGATCGCGGCGGGCGTGGTCGCCCTGATTACCATCTTCAACCCGGATTTCAACCTCTCCCTCGCCTTTAAGCTCTCCCCTGTCATCTTTATTCTGCTCGGCACAGAAATTCTGATCGGCTCCATCCGCCACAAGGGAGAACGCATCCGGTTCGATTTCCTCAGCGGGTTCATCTGCTTCTGCCTGGTCTGCGGCGCCGGTGTCCTCGCCCTTGCCGGTGCGTTTATGCCCTACCTCAACCCGCAGATCTGGATTGCACGCGACCGGATCGAGTACAATACGTCGGACGAGCTGGTTTCCGCTGTCTGTGCGGTGGATGCAGTTTCCGACGCGGGCTTTTCGGTCAACCTCCCTCCCTATGCGGTTCTGACAGGCAGCATCAACGATCCGGATACCGCCAGCCTGATTCAGGTTTACTGGGGCAATGTGGACCTGATCGGCCCGTACGACAGCAAGGAGTCGTTCGCGCAGGACTGCCTGCGGGTACTCGAGGCGCTCGAAGGCTATCCCTACCGGATCAGTAATCTCAGTATCAACTGGCGTGACGAACAGCCGGCCCAGAACGGTACAGTCCGCGTCCAGTCCTACGAGCTGCACATAAACCGCCCGTCCATCCGGAACCTCTCGCTTGATGCAATCTCGAAACAGGTCATGTCCGAACAGTACTTTGTGTCGGCAGATACCGGTGAAGCCGTCTTTGAAGAGAGTACCGAGGGGATGCATCTGGAAATCGAGGCAATTCCGGAGGAGTCCGAGGTGATTCCCCAAGTGCCGGAGGAAGCTTTAGAGGATCCTTCCCTTGGGTGACAAAACCTGCCGCCCTTCTCGAACGATCTTCATAGAAAGCCCGCCTGCTCCAAAGGCGGGCTTTTTGGTATCATCGGAACCCTTCGCGCATCCTTTTAAAACCTGTGGCCTTTTGGGCCTCATGGAGCCGCCAAAGGCAGCCCTGCTTCCCCATACAGAACCGACAGATATACGCCCTGCCATACACGCCACTGTAAAGCGGAACTTTTTCGGCTGAAGAAAAACCGGATAAACTGTTAGACGCACAGCACGCTTTCAGGCTGGATTCTATGAAAACTGACCAAAAATGCAGCCGGGGGTGCGGAAAGGGGCTTGTGAAATCCGGCGGAAGATCGTATAATGGAAGAGAATAAGAATGGGTTGGTGTCGGCTGTAACTGCCGAACGGTTTTATTTGGAATATACAGGGATTTCCGGGAGGATTGCGATGAGAATGCAAGGGATCAAAAACAGTGCTTACCGCCGGCTGATGGCATTTATCCTGTCGGCGGGGCTGGTTTTCGGCGCTGCTCCGCTGGCTTATGCGGATGGGACACGGGATACCGGACCTCTGCTCAACCGGATCGAGGCGGTCAGGATGCTGATTGCGGAACTGCCTGCGCCCTCCGAAGTCAACGCGGGCAACTACAAGGAGATTTTCAGCAGATGCACCGCCGCAGCGATGCTTTATGACGCACTGGGCGACCAGAAGGACGAGGTGGACGCGAGCCGGCTACAGGCATTGCTTCTGTTTTTCGAGTCGGGTGAGGAAGCCAGCTACACGGCCAAGGGCGGGGAGCTGAATGCAGATTCCACCCTTGATGAGGTGCGGGAGGCGTTTGGACCACGGAATGCAGATGTCATTCGTGTGGGCAGCGAAACCGCAGTCGGCCTCGCACAGAATGTATCGTTCGAGCGGCGGCTTACGGTCACCTCGGGCGATTATCGGTTCGAGCTGGGGGGCCGTTCGGTTGCGGCTTCGGACGAAGCGCTTCCTGCGGTCACGGTAAAAGGCGGCAGCCTGGCCATCAAGGACAGTGGGGATCATTCCGGACCGGTCAGTGGTTCTCTCGAGGCCAAAGGCGGCAGCCTGCTGGTCGAAGCGGGACGCTTCGCCGGCGGAGAGCGGCCCGCACTGGAAATTTCCGGTCCGGATACACGAGCCGTCCTCAGCGGTGGCTCGTTTGAGGCGGGCGACGACGGTTATGCGGTCCGGATGGAGGATGGCAGGCTGTTCCTGACCGGCTCCCCTCTGATCGACGGGATCTGGCTGGGCGACGGATGCATCGTCCTGTTCGACGGCGGGCTCGAGCCGGGCATACCGATCCCGCTTTCGGTTGAAAATGCAGAACCCGGCAGAGAGGTGGCAGGTGCAGTGGAGGGTGCTCCCCTTTCGGAAAGCGACCTGGGGAAATTCACCTGCCGGGATATACGGTTCTCGCTGGGACTGAACGAAACCGGGGATGCGATCGTCCTTGTGGAGCAGGGCAGCGATCCGGATGATCCGAATCACCCAGATGACCCAGACAATCCGGATAACCCGGATAACCCAGACAATCCGGATAACCCCAACAACCCGACAGAACCGGAAGACCCGGCGGATTCGGATACGGCACAGACAGTGGGCGCGATGATTGATGCCCTGACCGATGACGCGACCCGCGAGCAGATTGCGGATGCGCTCAAGCGGTATCAGAGTCTCTCCGAGCAGGAGATGGGGAAGGTGAGCACAAGCCGCCTGAAACGCTTGGATGGCCTGGTGCAGGGGGTAATCCAGGTCAACTTCTGGACCAACTCCAGCTCGGATGGATTTGTTCGGGTCCTGTCCGAAACCTATAAAGGGCTGCTTGCAAGCCCCAAAGCGATCCGGGAGGGCAAAAAGGCCAATACGGTCAGCATGATGCTGATTCGGGATGGCGGGGCAATCACCGCAAACGACAAGCAGCTGATCGAGCAGGAGGCAGATGGTCAGAAGATCGCGGCTTATTATGACCTGAGCATGAGCAACGGCGAGACACAGGAGATCACCCGGACCCCTGCCGAACTGACTTTGAGCATCAAAATCCCGACCGAGGCGGACAACGGCAAAGAGATCGATGTGATCCGGGTGCACGACGGAAAAGCCGAGCGGCTGGATGCGGATGCGGTTTCCGGCCGGATCGAGTTTGGAACCGACCGTTTTTCGACCTATGCAGTGGTCTATACCAAGGGCACCGCTGCAAAAGACAACGCAAAGGACAAAGATAAGGAAAAAGAGAACAGTTCCTCTTCGAGTAATACGAGCAAAAATCGTTCCAATGAGGATTTCGAGGATGAGGGGGATGTCCGCGCGGCATTCTGGGAGAAGGTCAGAAACCAGATCAAGCGTGCGAACGCAGGGGATATTGTCCGGATCAACGCAAAAGCGTACACCGACATGCCCGAGACAGTGATGGCAGAGCTGCGCGACCGCGGGGATGTGGCGCTGGTCATCAACTGGGATGGTGGAGATCCAATCAGCATTCCGGCGGGTCGGGCGCCCGATTATGAGCCCGGGCGGGTGAGCTGGCCGTTCAGTATGCTTGCCCGGCTGATGAAGGAGAACGGAGAAAAGATCTCGTTCAGCCCCGAAAGCGGGGATATCTGGGAGGTTATTGCACCGACGGCGGTCGAGCCGGTGGACCCGATTGCGTCCGCCCCGGAGGAACCGGAACCAACAGATGGTGCATCCGGCGCAGAAGGTGACCCGAACCAGGCCTCTGCTTCTGCGGCGGCAGGGGATAACACCCCACCGGATGCACAGCCCGCGGCAGTGACCCTCATGGAGCCGCGGGAGGAACCCGAGCCGGAACCCCTGCCGTTGGTGGGCTCCTCCACCATCAAATATGGGGTGATCGCGACAGTCATAATTGCGCTGGTTGCGGCAGCAAGCGGTGCGGTCTGGTACCTGATTAAAAAAGAGGACCTCCTGTAAGCCCCATCTCGCATTGGAATTTTGTCCGGTTTTCTCCGCCGCCAGAGGGCGAGAGGCAACGGAAGTTTGGGTTCCAGACCAAACTTCCGGGGCGCAAGCGCCCTTCTTCGGGGGACTTCTCGGGCTTTCAGCCCGAAGCGCGCTTCGCGCGACGCCCCCTCAGTTTGCCTTACGGGCGAGGGGTCGGTGCCCCCTCCCCGTAGGCCCCTCCCTTCCGAGCCGGGTGCCGCTTTTTCCCAAAACTAAAGTTTTACTCAATTTTTTCAAAAAATTGCGGTTTCCAAGGGCAGTGAGGCAACGGAAGTTTGGGTTC